>JAJFMC010000282.1 GCA_021772365.1 Chlamydiota bacterium | reverse complement strand
TGATATTTTTCCTGCTGTTTTATTTCCCGTTACAAAATCGGGTTCTTTTAGGTTGGCCAGTGCCAAAAGCGCATGGATGGCAAGACCTGCTAATTGTCTCTCTCTCTCAGTAATCGTATCATTTTGTTGGGTTTGATCTAGTCTATTAGTAGGTGTCACCTTATTTGTTATCATTCTGTTCCTCCATTACAAGCTCGAAACACACTAATCCTATCAGGATCACCTTGTCAAACGATAATAAACAGGAATTTCAGACAGAGGCTTTAGCACCTGCTTCAGCCCAGTTCGGAGTTTCAAGGCTTTTTTGTCGAAACCTAATCGTTACCCAATCGGTAGCTACTTGCAGATGAAGAGGAAGAGCTCGCAAGGGGTAACGGAGAAAATGAAGAGCTCGCTTTAGACCTTACTATCTTAACACGCCTTCTACTGCGTCGGCGATTCGTTACTGTTGACTCCCTATCTTCACGTGAACTTGTACCTGTAGAGCTTTCAGATTTCTCCATTAGTTCGCCAATCGCGTCTTTTAACCTCATTAAAAGTTTTGAGTCCTTATAACGCTCATCCTGCAGTAATTCAATTGCTAGGGTGTGGTAGACTGTCAACTTTTTGTTGTAGACAAATTCTTTTGTTTTAATTTCGCCTGACTCATATCCAAAATCAGAACAACTTGAATACACTCTCGGAGCATTTTCATTTAATTTCATGATCCTATCAAAAAGCTTCGTTGCTTCATCCATCGATACTGTTTCGGTGTCAGCCATCAATTTCAATGTATTTTCATTGACCATTTCAATATCCTTCGACCACTGACGAACTTGATGGCGCGGATAATCGTTTTTGATAAAAGAGCATTCTAAGCGTACTGCAAGGTCAGGACGCGCCCCTTCTACAGCAATATGTATGAGGTTTTGGATTTCCCCGTACAAATTCTCAGAAGTCAATGCCTGTGCAATACCCACGAACTCTTCGAGAGGAGCGAATTGGTGAATTTTAGCACTTTCTTTTGTTAGTTCAAGCAACTTTTTCATCACACGATATGCCACGACTTTTTTCTGACGCATCATTGTCCAAGTACTCTTTTGTGTAATTTTTTCAGTAAGAAAACCAGAATAGTCATCCTCACATTCCCCTGAGTCTTGTGCAAGAAAATCGGCACAGCCATCCATTGACCGTATCGGTTCTTGAGGGTAGTGTGTCAAACCTTGTGGGACTTGAGCTATATAAAGTTTTGTCAGATAGTTTCTTAGTACCTTAACGGCCAAAATCACGTTTTCTTGATCAGCGATAGTCAATTTTTGAACCTCTTCTTCTAGAAGTTTTAACCCTTTCAAATGATTATCCTGTCCAGCCATGCTTGCAGCGACTATTAATTTACTTGAGCCAGCGCCATCTTCCTCTTCAGGCTCATTGAGTAGTTGATAAAGTTCACTGCCTTTGTATAAATTCATATCCCTTCTATTTGATCTCAATATATTGTACTCCATCAGATTTCGCTTAATACAGCGGTCTTTTGTAAGCCAATTGGCTACAAGAGAGATCCACTCCTTAGAATTTAATTTTTTCACATCTCCGGATAAAAAGAGGATTGGCAGTAAAGATTCTTTTAATTTCAACTGTAGTAAAGGCGTCATAGAAACATTACCATTTTTTACGATGTCACCATTAGGTTCTACAATCATGTAGTAGGGTGGTTTATCTGGTTTAGACCGTTTTGCAAATTCCTTAATTTGCGATGCTTCACCAATAGAAACAATCATCAGTGTCCATGGGTTCTCACCTTCGGGTGTTTCTGGATTATACACAGCAACGATCTCATGAAGCGTTTTTTGGTATCTGTTGAAAAGCGTTGGGGTATCGACCAGTGTATTTAGGAAGTTCTTAGTGACTCTCAAATTACTAGGAAAGATCTTTGCGTAATGGCTATAAATCGATACATTTTCACAAAAGTCTGCCATTTTCCAAACTGTAGGAGAAGTGGAGTCTGAATTCGGATACTCTGATGTGCTTGGGAAACCTTCGATCAGATCCATAGGTGTCCAAGGTTGTTCTTGGTAGATGGCAATATCGCGCATAGCACCTAAGGTATGTAACTCCAATTCTAGCTCCACTTCTTGTTCCTGCTTCTGCTCTTGCTGTTGCTTTTGGGTTTGTTTTTGTTCTTGCTGTTGTTGTATTGTAGACTCCCGTCCCCATGATGTTGAAGCATTGGTAGAAATCGTTCTAGGGAGTAATGGCATGGTAGCATCCAAGATGGTTGCAATTTCGTCCATCAGTTCAGGAAACACATCAACAGGTAACGAACTTGATGACGTGGAGCTTGCTGCTGTAGAAGATGAAGTGGCACGACCTGCATATAGTGAGTTAATGGTAAATTGGTACGGAGGTTTCAATACACCTGATAGATAATCGGCTATCAATTTTTCTATATATTTTTCTGTGAGTACTTCTTCGGGCTTTGCAGCAAACTGATCAAACAAGTCCTTAGGTAATCCCCTAACGAACAAATGCCTATTTCTTTCATATAGCTTATTTTCTTCATCACTTGAGATATCAAGTTGGTACATTTGTTTAATAACATGTTGTCTAACAACGTTCTGTAGTTTCTGTTTAAGCGAGCGTAAGAGGTCTGTCTCCTGCCTCTGACTTTCGTTAATATCAGCGAATGGAACTAAATCCTCTATCAATAAAGGGCGTTCCATAAGCTCTGGGCGCTTTGTTTTCTCTGCGATAATTGGGACAACATCTTTTGGAACAGCCGTTTCAATATGCTGATTTTCCCAAATTTTACGCATACGCATCACCCCTTGCAGCCAATCTCTTAAAGGAGTTTTGGCATCAAAAGTTGTGATAGCGATTGCATGATCGGGAAGAACGGCATTAGCTCCTGTGATTTTACTATGCGAGTAGTAATAAAACACCTCTTCGCTAGGCAAACCGGTCATGGATTGAATCGTTGCTGGATCAGTATTTGGAAGGGTGATAGGTTTACCCTCACTACCTGCCTTTACAAATTTCATTAAGTTGGTTTTATCATCCCAGTAAATAACGCCCTTCATATGATTTTGTAAATTAGGATGCGGTGGATTTTGATAGAATTCTAAAATTTCTGTAGCGATTTGATGGCTGCTGATACCTGTGAAGTGAGGGCCTATGTCGATAATGGCCTGAAAGCGTTGTGCTTCACCATGCAGTTCACCTTTTGGGATTAACATGTCGGTCATCAGATCGCGAAGAGAGCCATTCCTTACGACATTTACACGGTTGTTTTTTCTAACTAAGGTATCGATGATTTTCCCTTTTGTCCCTTCATCAAGCATGATTGTGACTTTTTCACCAGGGAGCGTATCACTATTTTCCATCGTTCCGGTGTATCCCTGGTGTTTTTCAGTAAAAGACGCAAGGTTTTGTGCATTACTTGTCACTTGCTCTGTGTACTGCTCGTATGTTGAAAGAACCTCTTCAATAACATACTCTAATACATAGCGCATCGGCGCTTCTTCGTTACGATGTAGGCTGGTTTGTATCTCAGAAAGATTCGTTGCCATAACGGATATTTCCATGAGGTTAAAACCTGTGGCTTCGTAAAACTGTTTGACTGTAGGTACAGACATGGAATCTTTAGGTTGCCCTAATCTGATCCATTCTGCTGTAGCACGTTTTTTTAATTTACTGAATAAGTGCCTTGTTTGTTTAGCGCTTAATCCTTTCGTCACATAGAGTTGCAACGTACGGTTTACAGTTTCCCATGGATCAGCAAATTCAGACATCTCGTTAGGAGTGTTGTTTGCTAAGTAGGGGATCGCATACTCTTTTCCATTAGAGCGATGGGAAAGGCCATAATGTTCATCAGCTCTCTTTTTCCAAGCGATGGAAATCCACTGATTGATCTCTTGTTTCATTAAAACCATCATTTCAGCAGCCAATGAAAGGGCTACATCATCACTATCGTGAAGCTTATTGATAAACTCAGGAGCATCCATATCCGGTGTCGTTATAAACTTGTACAATTTTATGACGATCTCTTCGCTAGCAGATTTTGGGGAATCTGATTTTATGATGTTAGCAATTTGTAATGATGTGATTCCACTAAGCTGTGAACTTAACCCAAGCTTCTCTAACCACTGACGGTTACTTAAAAGCTTAATCAGGAGTTTTTGTGCTAAGAGAGGTTTGATTGCAGCATACTGCTCATCAGAAAACTTATGCTGGTTATTGCCGTATAAATCCAAACCATGAGCTCTGATTTCTGGATCCGTTGCTGCGATCATGAATAGTTCACTGACGAGCCTATTTTTCAAAGGATGCAATGGCTGTGTAGCACCGATGGGGAAGTTCATTTCTTTACGTGCATCTAAGACGGCATCGACTTCGTCAAAAGTTACCACTCCCCTATTATGAATTAACCGTAGGATAGCTTTTAGGATTTGTGTCGGCTGTTCGGTGGCAGCAATGCTCGATTCCATCAAATGCATTTTTTGAGCGGTAAGCTCAAGACTTTTTTCGTACGCAGGATCTTTAAACATCTTCTGTAACTCCCGCAATTTTTTATGCATTGTTGCAATATGATCTCTAGCCTCCAGATAGCGATTTTCCATTGACTGCAATGAGTCTGGAGGAAGGATCACAAAGTCACGATTATCTATCGCATTAACAAGTTGGCGGTAGATATAAGTCAGGTAGGGTATTTCAAACTGTTTTGGGTTTCTGCTAAAAAGGATAGTCTTTGTCTTCTGACCAAACAACTGTTCTGACCGGAATTTGATGTCTTGAGCATTTGTTGCGTACAGCGAAGAAGGAGACACCATAATAGACAAGTGTTTTCCATCGGCTTTCATCAGAGCAAGTAAGGTGCCAAGAACCTCTGTTTTTCCCGACCCCATCATACGTTGCTTATAAATGCTGGGTAAGTGCCCTTCTTCGTTAACGGTTGTCATGTCAATGATATCTTGAACCTGTGTTTCCCAAAGGCGGTACCCCATGAGATATTCAAAAACAAGTAGTTGTGGGTACAGGATAGGATCATACTGACGTTTGTCTAATAAGGCTTTAGCCAGTTCTTCAGGCTTGTCCTTCAATCTCTTTAACCGTTGATGGTACTGTAAGTTTGTTGCATGAACGAGAAACTCACCAATCAACGAATGAAGCTGTTTGACTTGATCATCTGTTAAATAAGGGTTCATCGAAAAATACCCTTTAGGGTTTTTTTGAAGGAATGCTGTAAGACAATCACGAAAAACAGGCTCTGCACGTTTTGTTCCACTAAGCATTAATTCAGCTTTCACTCTTTCAGGAGAACTTTCCGGTGGTAATATTCTAGAAAGAGACTGGATCTTCTCGTATAAGTCCCCACAATTTTTCTGTTCTTCACCAGCTAAAGCTTCGACAGCTTCTAGTAACTTATCAAGATCTTCTACAGAATGGATAGGTTCCTTGTTTAACTTAGCAGTGGCACTAGAGTAATCTTGCTGTAATCTTTTGTAGCGATCCATTGCATATTTACTATGCTTAAGGTCTATTTGAGGAAGGGTGTCGTCTGATAAAGAAGGTTTTTCTTCCGATTTATAAAGCGCCATCAAAGGCTCGTGAACATCGGCGGGCCTTTCAAATGGCAGCTGTAATTGCTGTTTTTCTAAAGACTTTGGAGCTTTCGATGTCTTGTACCGGGGTCGTGTTTCGTCGTCGAGCTCCGCTTCGCTGACGGGTGGGGAGGGAAGTGAGGCTCGGG
>JAJFMC010000281.1 GCA_021772365.1 Chlamydiota bacterium | reverse complement strand
GCAACCCTGCAACTTGTTTTCCATTGGTCCTATCCGTTTTTGTGCTTTATAAAAACCTCTTCGTTCCAGGAATCAACCTGACTAGCTCTGCTGACAATACCGACAGAACATAAGACGCTCCTAGAGTAAAAAGAAACTTGTTGACCGGCTCCCAGTCAAATGGAAGCAGGTAATACTGGATCAAAACAACATACAAAACATGGATTAAGTAGATGAATTTTCCATTTTCACTGAGCATCAGAAAAAATTTGTTGGTTTTTTGACAATGCTCGCGAAAGACCACAAATAACCCGACGCAAAAACTCGTACAGGAAAAGGCAAACCATAAAGGACTAAACCATGGAGGTGGGTTAATGTCGTTAATGGCAACGAGGCCGTTGATGAAAAATAGGATGAATCCAATGCACAACCATAGATATCCAGTCTTTTTGTCCAACGTATTCAACCACCCACTCTTACGTGAAAAGATACCAATGAAAAACAAACTCAAATATTGTGGAAGATGGTAAGGTTCAAGAATATGAAACCATATCCAGTCGTTAGGAGGATAGGCTAAGCTGACACTTTCAGTTGTAAAAAACAGGCCAATGGCATAAGCAATGATGTGCTTATTATTTAAACGTCGAATGTCCATACGGGCAGCGTCTGTTGTTGCATCAGTGAGTGTCGTATACAATGCAGCAACAATCATGATATTAATCAGTAACCATGTATGCCCCACGGAAAAACCTTTCAAAGTCAAAAAACGATCAGCATAGTAGCTCCAAAATGACAGATGATGCAGAGGATTGGTAACGATATAATCCAAATATAAGACAAAAGGAACAATGGTCAATACGGTGATAATGACTGGGACACCAAAATTAATTGAGAGTTGTTTTATGTATTTCTTGTAGCCAAATATTTTATAAACAGCCGGTACTGTATAGCCCGCATACAGGAAAATAAGGCCCCAAAAGAAAGATCGAGCAGTCATTTTAATAGGTGTTAACCATATCGATTGTTCGGGGTCCTGAATCAGCCATGGCGTATGGATGGTATTATACGCGATCGCACTATGCCATAAAACTGCCAGGAAAATCCCCAGCGTCTTGAGATTCTCTGAAAAATTAACTTTCTCTTTCATGTACTCGAAGCTATATCATTTTCTTCGATAAATTCAACCTTATTGAGTTCACTTCGGTATAAACAATTACGTAAATAAAGGAGACTTATAGTACAATGGCATTGTGAGCCTAAAAAGAATAAAAGCTCACGTGTGTATCAATTTCGCCCTAAATACATTATTATGAGTAAAATACAAGATCTTCTCGGTCATGTGAAAAAGACCATCCCTATCAATAAAATCAGCGTGACCCTGATGGTCATTTGCTCCCTTCTATTAATTTGGGGGGGGGTTCGAGCATGCTCAAAAGCTCCATTAATGGCGAGAACGCATTTGTATGTTATTGCCCGTGATCCGACATGGTACCCGCTGAACCTTATGGGTAAAGATAAAACTGTTCTTGCATTCACCAGTGACCTGCTCAGCACCATAGCAAAACGACGTGATGTAAGAATTGAGTTGATTAATGTCAGTTCAAATTATCTGTTTGAAGGACTTAATGAAAAAGATTACGGTTCTGTGATCTCTTCTCTTACTCCTAATCCACTGAATAATCAGTACTACAATTTCTCGAACCCATTTTTCTTTGTAGGCCCTGTTTTGATTGTTCCTGCGGATTCGGATATCGATTCGTTAACGGCGATGCACAACCGGGTCATTGGGGTGCGTCGTGATGCGAATGTTAATTTCAATATCACCAAGTACGATGCTTATTACAAACCATATGATAGTATGACCATGGCTTTCGAAGACCTGTACCGTGATAGAATTGATGGGATCATTCTTCCCGTTCTACAGGCATATACCTATATTGATACGTTTCATAAGGGGCGATTCAAAGTCGTAACCTCTCCATTAGATGATCAGGGGCTTCGCCTAGTCAGTAGGCAAACATACCTTTCTGAGTTCTTAATCGAAGAATTTAACGCAGGCTTTCAAGAGTTAATCGATGACGGGACATACCAAGCTCTTTGCAATAAATGGGGATTAATCAATCCTTTGAGTATAGGGAACAAAAGAGATAGCTCTCAATAAAGCTCTATATTTCGGCTTTATTGAGAACAGCATTCAATTTTGATTTTTTTCAAGTATGAAAACTCTGTAACATGCTATTGTGTGCTCTAACAAGTTCATATTCACAGGAGTCTAGAATGGTACAAGAGTATAGACTTTTTCAGAAATCATTGATTCTTATTTTTTTGGTGTTCCTGGGAGTTATTATATTCGCCGTCTATTATGGCCATACAAAAAAGTCGGGAGTGACCGGACTCAGTATGTCACACATTCAAGAAATGCGGGTCAACTCAGAAAAAAATAAATCTCGTGGTGAATAGGAATGACTCTTTTGCTAACAATGCTACCTATTTACCTTTTTGGAAACTTGCATTGCATAGGAATGTGTGGTCCATTAGTCATGATGATCGGTCAACACCGTTATCGGTATGCCTATTTTGTAGGTCGCCTGATATCCTTCTCCCTAGCAGGGGCTCTGGCAGGGGGATTAGGAACGGTGATTGCTGTGACCTTAAAGGCATATCAAGTACCGGCGATTGCTAGCTTTGTCTTTGGTGGAGGAATATTGTCTGTTGGGCTGTCTCACTTGATGAACTGGAAATTTCCTGGGGGGCGCTGGTTTGCGCAGAAGGTCGCTCCACTGGGTAAGCGATTGTCCTTATTACTTTTGAAAGATAATCTTTGGTCGACGTTTTTATTCGGGTTCTTCACCGTTACCCTACCCTGTGGACAAACGATTATTGTTTTTTCAGCATGTGCTCTTTATGGAGGCATATTGATAGGCCTCATCAATGGATTTGCTTTTGCGCTTTTGACATCACCTTCTCTATTTTTAGCAATGAAAGCTAGTGGCGTTTTAAACCATGCGAAAAAGCACTACAACACAATACTAGGTGTATGTGGAATGGTTGTAGGAATTTTGGCTATATGCCGGGGGATGGCAGAGCTTGAAGTAATTCCTCACTGGATTCTTAACCCTCAATCTTCTCCGGAGTACCACCTAGTCGTTTTTTAAAAGGGAAAAAAGTAATCAAGTTGAAAACTGTTATCTCGTTGTTCTATTCACTTGATCCAGCAAAATAGATACGACAGTTAGGAGAACAATATTTTAAGGCAGATAATACATGATGTGTTCCATTAATATTAGTATTAATCGTCGAGAATTCATCTTCAAATGAATAGCTAACAAAGCTTTGCGCTGCTAGATGATAGCATTCACTTGGTTTAAGCTTTTGGAAAATATCAAAGATACTACAGCAGTTCTCGCTGGCGACCCAGCTGAGAGTATACTCTCAGGCACTCTTAAAAATTCAGAGTTTTTCGAGGGAAATGACCGCTCAGAACCGAAAAAGTCCACGAATGAATTTTCAATTTCTCCTAGGAAAAAATATCCAGCGGGAATAGCTGAAGATACTAGAGTAGCTCTCAAGAGAAGCTGAATGAAGGTGGATTTTGTCTAATATCGCCAAAGTCGACTTTCTGGGGTTTCAAGAGCAACGCGTCTGACAATCCCATGAACTTCATAGCCTTTATCTAAAAGGAGTTCAGCAAGGTAGCTGCCATCTTGACCTGTGATACCTGTGATTAAAGCTTTCATGAAACCTCCATGTTCAATCGAGTTATTATAATTTCCTTATGACTCAAAAAATAAATAAATAGAAAGATGTTGTAAGAAGCTAATGATTAGAAGTATAGTTAATGTGATAATACTACATATTCAAAATTAACTATTTATACATATTTAGAGGATCCCTAGGAAACTCGGGCAAGGAGTATATTATAGCACGTATGAACTCATGAATTGTTCACTGAATTTGATAAGGTGTTTTTCCTTCCGTAATAATAAGTCATGAGAACTGCAATGACGATAGGTAAGGCACCTAGCAATAAAAATACCATATCACCAATGATTCTAAACCAAGCTAATTGATGAAATGTTCCTGACATAATAAAG
>JAJFMC010000029.1 GCA_021772365.1 Chlamydiota bacterium | reverse complement strand
ATCGTTTACGACAAGTTTGGGGTAGCAATCAGGGTCTTAGTAGTGATAAATAACTCACTGCGAGATAAGCCAAGGCCTCCATCGCTAATAGGTAAAAATGCTTTTTGAAAAACATTACCAATCCACTGCTCATTGGAATATCCAGCAGCGCAATCAAAATGGCGATACCCAGCTTTCAAAGCTGCAAATACAGTCTTTTCGGTGAGCCTCTGACGCTCACTTTCCGATTCGGCGTGTTCTTCTCCAAGACCAATAAACGTGCCAAATCCCATTAATGGTAGCTCTTCATGACTTGAGCCTTCCAAAGAACTCGATGATAGGGGAATAGATGGTTGTATAGAATGTATTGTCATAATACTCCTCTTTTTAAGGACTATTATAACTTTTTTATTTTAAGATTCAATTAACTTGTTTTTTTGTTATTAGAGAAATGTTTTTAGAAAAGAGCTGCGGGCGATTTAAACGCGAAGGCCGCATACACAGCCCTGTTTCACACGCTTTCTTCGCGTTTTCTACACCTTTTCCGCAATTGAATCAGTAGTCCACCAACACCCAACATAGAGGCTACCGCCAAATAGGTAGGTACATCGGGTGTCTTCACACCGATGACAGGCACAAAATTGTTGGTGTTAAACACAAATGGCGATCCATAACCGAGATTTCGCACAAAAGCATTCGGGATTTCGTCAAATACTAAAACTCCATGGCGAAAACTACCAAATTCTGGTACTGCATTAATTTCGAACGATACAGAACGGACAGGCAAATTAATCAATATGCTCTTCGTAAACAATATGCCGATTACACTCCCAAATGTTCTATCTACTGCGGAATTACCAATTCCTGACAAAAGGCCGGTATTGATCGTTAAATTCGTGATAGAAGCAGCACTCATACCACTAGTAGATTGTAGAAAAAATCCGTTCCAAAGCAGAGGTGACATCGTATAATTATACTTAAATATTCCACCTCCCTGGTTCGAAATATCCCAAGCGATTGTGTAGGGCTGTATAAAATTGGCTAAACCAGATCTTAGACCTCCTCCGACAAAACTAGCTGGAGGTTTAAACCGGAAATCGACGCGTTCCCCAGGAGGAACAACAGGATTAGCCACCGCCATGGCAGTGGTCATCATAAAAACTATGGAAAATATAGTTAGAATTTTCCTAACAAAGATAATGTGCATAAATCCCCCTTTTATTGCAGGTCTCATGTGTCTAATAGTTAGGGGGTATGATCAATATAACATGTAAGTAATTATTTTGCAAGCGCCGGAGATCGGCATTTTTGGGCGTGGCAAATGGCAAGTGCCAACGCATCGGCGGCATCTTGAGGAGTAGGTTTTTCTTTAAGATTTAATAAATGCTGCAGCATCGACTGTACCTGCTCCTTACTCGCCCCACCACGTCCGGTGACCGAACGTTTCGCCGTCGTCGGTGTATACTCATAAACGTCAACTCCACTTTTGCGAGCAGCAACAATCACGACACCTCTAGCCATTCCCAATTTGATAGCGCTTTGTGGGTTCTTGTGGACATATTGCGTTTCGATCGACAAAACATCAGGTTGATATTTCCTTATCAACTCTTCAGCTCCTTCATGGATTATCAGGTAGCGATCGTTTATGTTATGTTTTGGAGGAGGACGTATACACCCATAGTCAATCAATACATAGCGGCTAGTACCTGTTGTCTTGATAATCCCATACCCAGTCACTATCGTGCCAGGATCAATCCCCAAAATAATCACAGAAAACCTACTCGAAAAGATTCTTTTTATGCTTGTTCTGATGTTTTGTTAAATCAAACAAATTGTTGTAGGGACTGTTCGCACTGGGGGGAGGAGGTAGTAACGGTGCTTTAGGTTTACTCTGTTTGGGAGGATTGACCTTTCGCTCTTCGACCTCAGGAAGCTCTTCAGTATCTTCTACAGAGACAGCCTCTGCAATAACAACTTTCTCTATAGCAGGAAGGGGACTAGAAGGCTCCTTCCTGACAGGTGGTGGGGTAGGTGATACAGCAGCAGGCTGAGTGATCCCTACAGGTGCCCCCATGACATTACTGAAGTTGTTGAGTAAGCCTTGTAGCTGATTGAGTTTTTCCTGTTGCTTGTGAAGTTCCTTGTTATCTTGATCAGCTTGTTGCCACTGATGATACAGTTTATCATGTTTCTTTTCCCAGGACCTGAGCTGCTCATCAAGGTGTCTTTTTTCTTTAACGTGTTCTTCAGATTTACTACGAAGATCAGAAAATTGTTGCTGTAGGCTCTGGAGATTGCGCTTCAACTCATCAATTTGCTTATTCTTGATCTGCAAGTCTTCGGATAATATCGTCGCTTCTTTGACTTTTTTGGCTAGATGCTGCTGTGCCACTTGGGCCCTAGAGTCACTTTCATGGACTTTTTTCTTCGTACGGGCTAATTCGACGTCGACAGTCTGTTTTTCCCGGGCCATGGAATTTTTCTCCATCTTCAATTCTTCAATTGTCGCATCTTTTTTGATGACTGTATTGCCCAGCTTTTCCACACTTTCTTGAAGTTCTGCAACCTCTTTACCGGTTACACTGATCTGTTGTGACTGCTCCTCAAGTTTTTGTTCTGCTTGAGTATATTTGTTGAAGAGGTCTTGTTTTTTTGCTTGGAGTTGTTCGATGGTTTTCAACGACTCCTGATACTGTTTGTGAAGCTGTTGTTTTTCTTGGCTAGCAGTTTCAAACTGGAGCTTTAAAGCGTCATGCTGATGAGTCAATTCTTCAAATACTTGCTTGCTATTGTCTACCTTATGTTTTAGCTCTTCAGATACTTTGTGAGAAGCCTCTATTTGCTTGGTAAGCTCTTCTTTATCGTGCACTAACTCTTCTACCGTCTTGGATAGCTCTTCATTTTTTTGCTCTGCTTGTTGATGTCGTCCGGAAAGCTCGTCCTGCTTTTTCTGAAGTTCTTCGTTGCCAGATTGTATCTGCTTCAAGTTTTTTTCGAGCTCTAAATTCTCCTGAGAAAATTTCTCAAGGGCTTCTTTCGTGTCGTGAAGCTTTTGCTCGACTTTTTGCCGCTCTGTAGTAATTTGCTCTTTCTCTTTTTTCATACGATCAAGTGACTCCTTGATCGCTAGAGCCTTCTCTTCATAGCCAATTTGTTGTTCTTCATAGCTCGCAACCTCTTCTTGTAACACATTGATGGCTTCTTCTTTTTCTTTGACCTCTGCTTCTAATTTTCCCTGAACTTCCTGGAGTTGGATGTTCTTTTCCTGGTTTTCTTTTATTTCAGCGTTGAGGTTCTCTTTTTCTTGGCGGATAGTTTCAGTAACGTCTTGCAATTTCTCATACTCAACATGCTGTTGTTTTTTTTGTATTTCGAGTTGTTCGAGAATTGTATCTTTCGCTGTAACGGTTTTTTCTAATATTAAGGATTCTTTTTCTTTACTTTCAGCAAGTTGTTGCGTTTGTCTTAAGAGTAATTTCGTACTGTTGACTTCTTTATCTAGAAGCTCATATTCAAATTTTTTGGACTGTAGTTCTTCTTTGTCTCGCGTTACTTGTTCATTCAGCGATTGGTTTTGTTCTTGAAGATCTCTTGCACCAGCTTCAGTCTCTTGCAATTTTTGAGCGAGGGAAGAAACTTCACTTTCTAAGGAGGCTTCCCGTTGGCTGGTTTCCTCTCTTGATTGTGTCAACTCCTCAATTTGCTGGTTAGCGACAGCAAGCTCACTTTTCAACTGTTCACTTAAAGATCGGTTTTGCTCTTGAATATCCTGGGAATTAACCACGCTCTCTTGGTGCTGTTGTCTAAGAGAAATAAGCTCTCTTTCCAATAGTATAGCCTGGCTATCCCCCTCTTCGCTAGCTTTTGATAGCTCTTCAACACGTTTATAGGAAGAAGCAAGCTCTCCTTTTAACTTATCATGCTGCCCTTCAAGATGCTTTTTGTCCGACAATAAATTTTCATTTTTCTGTTTGTATACTTGTAAAAGCTCCGACTGATCAATCTGTGAAGACTCTGCCGATAAAATTGTTTGTTCCAAATTATCAACATGTTTCAAAGATTTTTCGTGAGCCTTCGAAAGCCTATCGTTTTCCGCGACCAGTTCTTCATGCTCCACTTTAAAATGGTTGAGCTGCTCTTCTACAGATTTAGCCCCTTTTTCAAGATCTTGACGCTCACGTTTGAACCTTGACAGCTCCTTCTCTAGAGTTTCTGACCGCCTGACCGCTTCTTTTTTTTGATAGAGTATTTCTTTTAGCTTTGCCTCTGCATTTCCTTTCGAACATAGTAGCTTCTTGGTATCTTCATTCGCCTGTTCCAGGGAACCTATCTGATTCTTCGCTTCATTTAGCTGTTTTTGGATTACTGAGTAAGATGCATTTAGCTGATCGTATTCTTTTTTTATCGTCTGATGATCCGATTGTAAAACCTCAAGGCTATTCGAGACGCCTGTTTTTTCTTTCTGCTCTTTAGAATAGTGATCGTTGAGGTCTTTGCACTCCTCTTTAGAAATATTTAACTCCTGCTTCAGGCTATTAATTGTTTCAAGAGAACTGTCGTAATCACCGGCCAGCTGTTTCTTCTCCAGTTGCGCCTCTTCATTTCTTTCACGCAGAAATTGGATCACCCGCTCCAGTTGCTGGCTGTGCTGCTTCGAGTCGTCCAAAGTTTTCTGTAGCTCTGTATGTTTCTGCTCGATCGCATCTTTCTCACGAACTGCATGCTGATACTCTTGACGGGCCTGCTGGCCCTTTTTCTGCTCCGCCGAAAGGTTACTCTCAGACCTCTCTAGTTCTTTTACCTTTTTTTCTTTTTCGTAAAGCTGACTTTTTAGCTCTTCAACCTGCTTTTGATGTGACCAGCTACTCTTTTCTGAACGTTCTAATTGTTTCTCGAGAGCCTTGAAATTTTGGATCTCAGCCTGGAGATTGCCCTTGATCTGCTCAATCTGAGAAAGCTCTCGCTTGAGCAGATTTAACTGCTCATGAGCCTGTTGCTTTTCCCCTTTCGAACGGTCAATAAGTTCTTTCAGCATTTTTTGTTGGCCACGTAGTGCTTTCGCCTCGTCATCTGCTTCTTCAGACCGTGACTTCAGTTCCTGAAACGATGCCTGTAATCTTTCTAGTTTTTGGGATTGATCGTCTGGAATAGATTGTAACTGCTCCTGTAAATTACGAAGCTCTTCTTTGAGAGTCGTATTCTCCTGCACCAAGTTAAGAAGCTGAGATTCGATCTTCTGGTTCTTCTTTTTTTCATAAAAAAGGGTTTGTAAAATCTCCTTTGAACTTTTTTCTTTAAGGGCAGCGCTATTCAAGGTTCAATCTCCATTTTAGGTAAACAGTCACAAGCGACAAGATAAAGCTTTGGCGTGTATATATACAATGAAGATTTTTACTCTAACGTTTTAGAGGGAATTGCAAAAATAGTTGAAGCAGTTTTCTAGAAATTTTTTTTGGCTCGCAAGAGACGGAGTTCGCAGCCAACCATGCGTTGTTTACAAGAACGAGCCCGAAGCGAGGCGGAAAAAAGCCTAGAAAACAGCCCAAATATTTATGCAATTCTCTCTTTAACCGAGGAATTTTCCTTCGCGAAAGAATAATTGTTGTATTTGCCAGAGAAATCCAAGATCCGATATAGTTCTTATTTCATGACGATACTGAAACAATGAAGAAGGTCTTACATGGGTAAGCGCGACTCTTGGATCGATCGAGATCCAAAGAAAATCCTCATCAGAATGCCTAATTGGTTAGGAGATTTAGTGATGGCCACTCCTCTCCTTAAAGATTTGCGTGATCATTTCTCTAAATCTCATATTACGGCTATGTGTAATTCCAACGTAGCTCCACTACTCAAGGAAGATCCGTATGTCGACGAGGTTTTAAGTTTCACAAAACAAAGCGGTTGGATTCACGGGCAGCACCACAGCCTCGTCAAAGCACTGCGTTTCGGAGGGTATGACCTCGGGGTTCTTACAACAAACTCATTTTCCTCTGCATGGTGGTTTTGGAAGGGTAACGTGCAAAATCGGATGGGCTATGCTGCAAATTTTCGTAGCTTCCTCCTTAATAAAGCTATGAAATTTCCTAAAGAAAAAGAATTTCAACATCAGGTGATTACCTATAAAATGCTCTTAGCATGCCTAGGTATTCCTGTGTCAGACACTCCACTGCATCTTGTCGTTTCAGAGGAAGAGCTTACCCTTTCAAGTCAAACGCTCAAAAAATACGGAGCACATGTCGGCGAACATATCATTATAGGGATCAACCCCGGTGCTGCTTTCGGCTCAGCAAAATGTTGGCTTCCCGATCGCTTCTCTCACGTAACAACGAAACTGTTGCAAAATCCTAATGTACGTGTCGTCTACTTTGGCGACCATAATACGGCTCCTCTTGTCCAGGATATCTGTCAACACCTTCCTGAAACCGTCATCAATCTTGCCGGAAAAACGAATATCCGTGAGCTAATGGCACATATCTCCAACTGCAGCGCTATGCTCAGTAACGATAGTGGACCTATGCATATCGCCGCCGCACTCAAAACACCGCTCGTTGCCATTTTCGGATCAACCAATGATGTCAAAACAAGACCCTACGAACATGGGACTGTCATCCATAAACATGTAGAATGCTCCCCATGTTATCAACGGGTCTGCCCTATTGACTTCAAGTGCATGACACAAATACAAGTCGATGAAGTGTGTCAAGAAATACTGAAACTCATCGACAATGTAGAACTATGCCATAATAAATTGCAGATTCTTTAGAGTGAGTTGAATTTATGACAAGTAAACAATCTTCGTTTTTATTATTCATTTCTCTGGTAGCTATCATAGGATTTTTTGCACTATCCATACCGGCTGAATGGAGTGTCTTAGATAAAGCAACCATCCCAGAACAAATGACGTCAGAACGAGTCGTTAATATACTCGGTAACGAACGAGTGGCATATAAGGTCGGTGATGACGGAAGCTTGAACGTCCGTCAGTCGGAACGTTCAAAAACGGAACTCTTACTTAGAGGTCTAAGTGCGATTCAGAATCTGCAAGAAGAGCACTCCTCCGAGGACGTCATCGGAGAGCTAATCGTCCAACATTACCTGAAGAGAAAAGTTGACGACCTAATGGATGGCCTTGTCGGTAAGGGGGCTTATATTTCAGAAATATACGTTTCTCCTACTCATAGCTCTCTTTCCATCAACAATAGTATCAAACCACATGACCTAGTAACTTATTTTCTCAACAGCCCTGGAGTCAAAAGAATCTATTTCCGACTAATTGTCGATTCCGATGTACTCAGTAAAAAAGAACTCGATCCGGATTTTATTGAATCGCGTGTCAAAAGATATATACGCACCCTTTTGCATGATCTCAAAGGAGTACGTTTAACCGAAGAAATCACGTTCGTTCCGTTTCATGGAACAGGGCTTAGTAGTATCGCTACGAATGAATCACCTGAATCCAGAATAGAACAATGGGTGAGTCAACTACTTGTACCTTTACTGGCAGGTGCTGCCATAGTAATCACTTTTCTCCTAGTCTTACTATTTAAGAAGCAAAAGCAACAAGTGATGAAAATAAAAGAAGAAGCAATATGTAAATTTAATCAAGACTTCGAAAGTATCAATTTTGAAGAGGATCAAGAAGGACCGGAACAGTATATACAACTCAACTCTCAGCCAACAGGAGTGATGGAAAGCTTTACCGACAGCATAGACATCGGAAATATCCTTCTTTTTCTTCACCCAAAAGAAGCAGCTAAATTTTTGCAAATGCTTCCTTTTGATCAACAGGTAAAATCTATCGGTGAATGTATAGGATACCATCACCTCGATATGGTTGAAAGGGAACGTGTGATCGAAAAAGTTTCCAGGCAGCTTGAATTTGATGGTATCCACGAAAATGTGCTTCACCGCAGCAGTATCAAACATGTGGCAAAAATCCTCAACGAACTACAACCGGTAAACAGTAAACGCATTCTTCAAGAGCTCCACCAGATCGACTCAACTTCGCTTGTTCGTTTGAAAAATGAATTTTTTGTTCTCACCGCCCTAATCCCTCTTGGTGGTGAAGGGGTCAGGTATATCCTTAACAAAGGAAGTGGCCTTGACCTCTTACTGGCTGTTCACCATTCGGATAGTCTAATAAAAGAAAAAATAATACATTTAGCACCTAAAGAAATTCGCGCTAAGCTATCTGAGGATTTTTCCAAGGTCGACCCCTTCAAAATCCAAGCCGCACAATTGCGCGTCACCAAGCTGATTGTAGAATTCGAAAGGCTACAGGTAGAAAGTAAACAGGGTTATACCGATCGTGATTCAAAATCCCAGATTTTGAAACACGATCGGTATATCAACAGGTAAAATGAACAGATTAATCACGACCATCATTATTGGAATAGTAGCAATGACATCAAACCTACACTCCCATCAGTATAGTTACGAAAAAGCAGAGAAAAAACTGCAAGCGATACAGCAAACACACCTCCTCGAGTATTGGGAAGCGCTCAACGACACACAAAAAGAACAGCTCCTAGGGGAAATTGAGCGTCTTGATCTTGCATCATTCCAAATGCAACAAAAGGTTCTGAATAAGAACGGTCAAAATAACAGCTCCTCCATAGAGCCGTTTCGTAATGTCATCAACAGGGAAGAAGGTACGTATTCTGAAAAAGGAATACAAGCCCTGCAGCAAGGGAAAGTCGGTGTTGCTATCGTGGCAGGGGGACAGGGAACGCGGTTCGGATATGACGGTCCAAAAGGATGCTTCCCCACTACACACGTCAAAGGAAAATCTCTCTTCCAGCTGTTTGCCGAGAAAGTTTTCTACGCGAGCAAAATGGCAGGGGTGGACCTACCACTCGCTATCATGACCTCATCTAATAACCACGATGCTACCGTCAAATTTTTCGTTGCCAACAACTACTTTGGACTGAAAGAAGAGCAAGTTAGCTTCTTCCAACAGGCAGACCTACCATTTGTCGGTACCGATGGTAACATGTTTTTACAGTCCATGGACTCCATAGCCAAAGGGCCTAACGGAAATGGTGCATTCTTCGAGCATTTTGTCGGCTCCGGCATTTGGCAAGATTGGAACGCTCGTGGCATCGAAACCGTAAGCTTTATCCTTATCGATAACCCATTGGCTGATCCCTTCGACCTAGAACTTTTAGGTAGTCACACCTCGAAAAATAACCAGGTAACCATCAAATGCATCAGTAGAAAAGATCCCTACGAAAAAGTAGGTGTCATTGTCGCTGACGACCAGCAAAAGGCCCGTGTTCTTGAATACTCAGAAATTGAAGAAAAACAGCGCCTCGCAAAAGATTCCGAAGGTGGACTTTTACATCAATGCGCGAATATCAGCCTGTTTTCCTTCGACATGGCATTCGTAAAATCAGTGGCAGAGAATTGTGGTCAATTTCTACCCTATCACCTAGCTTTCAAAGCTGCTACACACCTCAATGAAAAAGGGGAAAGTATACGCTCCAAAGAGCCAATAGCCAACAAGTTCGAGCGGTTCATTTTCGATATGCTACCCTTTACCGCAAATGTCAGTGCACTTATCTATCCTAGAGAGGTGTGTTTTGCCCCTCTCAAAAATCCATCGGGGATAAACTCGCCGGAAACTGTAAAAATTGCTTTACTGGAGCAGGACCGTAAACAGTGGAAGAAAATCACAGGTACGGCTTCACCGTTACATGATTTCGAGCTCTCCCAAGAGTTTTATTACCCGACCGAAGAATTCAAGAAGCTGTGGCGTGACGTCGAAGCTCCCGATACCTTCTACATCGAGTAGTGCAACGGGATTTGTGTTCTTTCTAGCGTTCGTGTATCATCTAATGATAAGAATGATGAATAGGAATTTTAAGACATGAATATTTGTTATCTGGGAACGGGAGCATGGGGGTTCTGTTTAGCGTCCCTTCTAGCCAAAAAAGGATACTCACTCACTTGCTGGTCAATAGAAGAAGATCAGGTCAAACAGCTTACCAACACGCGTGAGCATGAAATGCTGCCGGGTCACAGATCTATAGGCGATATGACCTTCACCACAAATTTAGAGCAAGCCCTCAAAAATGCTGATGTCATCATCGAATCGGTCACCTCCAAAGGTGTACGTCCTGTTTTCGAGCAAATAAAATCTTTAGGAATACCCAAATGTCCCATTGTGATGACCTCCAAAGGAATCGAACAAAATACTGGGCTCATCCTCCCTGAAGTCGTTATCGAAGTGCTTGGTGAAGAGGTACGTAACCAAATAGGTGTGATGAGCGGTCCAAGTTTCGCTAGTGATGTCATCAGGGGACTCCCCACTTCTGTGGTCGGATCCGGATTCACTAAAGACGTGATGCTCCAGGTATGCGAATTATTTACTAACGATACCTTCAGAGTTTATCCAAATGCCGACGTCATAGGCGTTTCTTACGGTGGAGCGCTAAAAAATATTATTGCCATTGCTTGCGGTATCTCCGAGGGATTAGCATTGGGATATAGCTGTAACGCAGCGCTAATGACACGTGGACTTCATGAAATTAAAAAATTAGCTGTCGCCCGTGGCTGTCAAGTCGATACGTTATATGGACTTTCCGGGATGGGGGACTTATGTCTTACATGTGGCTCGATTATGAGCAGAAATTACAGGTTTGGACACCTCCTTGCAGAAGCAAATTCCCCGGAAAAAGCAAAAGAAAAAATTGGAATGGTTGTCGAAGGAGCATACACATGCGTCTCAGCATTGCAGCTGTCCCGTGAACTTGGCGTCGAAATGCCAATAGCTGAAGCTGTCAATAAAATCGTATATGAAGGTTTCTCACCGAAAGACGCAGTAGCGCTCCTCATGCAAAGGGCGATCAAACAAGAGCACCTTTAGCCCTCTATCTGGACATAAAACAGGCGTTTACAGTAAGTTTGGGGTAGCAATCGGGGGCTATAGGTCACGTCATGGAAAACAAAATAGAGTTTATCAAAGTCGTCGCTTCTCAACAAATGGCCGTTATCGAAGGGTATGCCTACGAAGATGGCTGTAAAGAAGAAGCTTTTATGGAAGAAGCAGGTAAAGGTGTCGCCTACTTCGCCAACGAATATTGTACGAAACATCAACTGCCGAAACGTGTCATCCTCCTCAGTGGAAAAGGCAATAACGGCGGTGACGCACACGTTGCCGGCCGCTACCTCATCGACGAGGGGTACGAGGTCGTCACTTATCAGATAGGCCCTCTAAAAAAATGCAGCACCCTATGTCAGAAAAACTATGAAAGACTCCAAAAAAAGGGTGCAGCAGTGAACCAGGTCATCAGCGCTGACGAAATCGACCTTTCCCAAAAAGGGTTGATCATTGACGCTCTCTTCGGCACGGGACTGCAAAGTGCACCGAGAGATCCTTACGCCTCGATTATCAGAAAAGCTAATGACTCCGGTCATCCCATTCTCGCTGTCGACATCCCTTCAGGCCTCAATGGGGATAATGGTACCGCTGAGGGTGCTGCTATCAAAGCCCGCATAACCGTCTATCTGGGATTGCCAAAGAAAGGGTTCTTCTTGAACGAAGGGTGGAATCTTCTTGGAGAACTAAAATATGTGGATTTCGGTTTGCCAAAGAAACACATACAGAAAGCAGAAACAGATCTTCAAATGTTTTACAAAACAGATTTCTGCCGACTGATCCCAACACTCGCACGTAACCAGCATAAATACCAGGCAGGATATGTCGTCGGCGTAGCCGGATCGCCGGGGATGCCTGGTGCTGCTAACCTTTCCACATCAGCATCTTTACGTGCAGGAGCAGGAATCGTAAGATTGCTTCACCCGAAGGGAATGGAAGGGGAGTTATCGGCCAGTGTTTACGAACTGATTAAAACTCCCTATGGCGAAGGTGATCATCAATTAATTATCGACTACTTGAACAAGGCAACAGCAACCTTTATGGGACCAGGCTTGGGATTACGCGATGAAACGAGAAACTTAATTCAAGCCATCTTACCAAGGGTTACTAAACCCATCGTACTCGATGCCGACGCTCTCAATGTTATTGCTGAGAAAAATTTAAACTATCCCGACAATAGTATCATCACCCCGCATATTGGAGAGATGAGAAGGCTTCTGCATACAGATGAGAAAAGACCTGTTGATAGTGATTTCCTCAAGGTGTGCCAAGACTATGTCGAAGAACACAATGTTACTCTCATCCTCAAAGGCGGACCGACCTTTGTCTTGCATCCCGGTGAACCCGCCGTTGTCGTCCCTTATGGGAATCCTGGAATGGCGACAGCAGGCAGTGGCGACGTACTTACCGGTGTCGTGGCAGCGATGCTCGCTCACGGACTGGCAGCGCGCGAGGCAGCACTGTGCGGCGTTTTTGCTCATGCTTACGCCGGCGATCATGCAGCAGAGGTGATGACACCATTTTCAATGACAGCATCAGATATCACCGAGAGCCTTCCTGACGCGTTCAAGCTCCTAGAATTGTAGAGGTGAAAACGTAGCAGTCCGCGAAGTGGATGCAAATGCTCGAGACGTAGCAGTTTGCGAGGTGTTTTGAACGCAGAGGGAGGTGAAACTGTTATGAGGTGATTAGGTTCCCGAGTTCGGGGTAAGGTAGCTCGTAAGCTCGCTTCCTTACCCCACAGCACTGGCTTTGCCAAAGACTTTTTAAGCCATTGCTGTTAATGCTTCAAGGAGGAAATGGCGAGCTTGCGAGCCATCTCCTACTTGGAGTATTTGACCTCACAAACATCTCACCTCCCTCTGCGCCCTCCGCGTACTTTGCGCTCTCTGCGTTCAAAACGCCTCGTAGACTGCTACGTCTCGCACATTTGCACCCACCTCTCCCACCTCACCCACCTCGCACTCTTCCAACCGAAATACGCAAGAGAGCTTGAGGACAAAAGAATATTGCGGTAGAATCTGCCCCTTTACTACGAGACAGCAATGCAAAAGAACCAAATTTATTTATTGATGGCCGTCACCATCATTTACGGGGTGCTGATCAGTTCTATCGGGTTTCTTTCCGACGACTATGACCTGTTACATCGCGCACAAAATAACCACATACTCCAACCCCTCGAAGAGCATCACTATAGCCTACTCCTCAATGGCCTCTTTCAGTTGGCCCCTCAATGGATTTCACAACCCGAATTATTTCACCTACTGGCCATTATATTCCATGCTATCAACATATTTTTGGTCATGCAATTTTGCACAAAATTCCTCAAGCAACCTCCTAGTATCACTTTTCCTATTACGCTACTATTTGCGATCAACATGCCAGGGATTGAGGCCCTGACATGGTGCTGTGCTCTACCGTATGTGGTCAATACTACGCTGACCCTATTATCGATGATCACTTACTGTTCCTACCTAGAATCTCAAAGCAACGATCGCCCTTGGCTGACGACCACTATGTTGT
>JAJFMC010000280.1 GCA_021772365.1 Chlamydiota bacterium | reverse complement strand
TTATCATTGGGACATTTCATCAAGCCTTCTTTTACGAGAAGATTTGGCTTTTGGCTGTTAAACACTTAGGGTTGCTAGAATGAAGAAAGAGACTCACTGGTTTTTGGACTGGTTTAACGAAGATTACCTAAACCTCTATGCTAATAGAGATAGTAGCGAAGCTGAAAAGCATGTAGACTTTCTATGTAATCATCTAAACCTTAATAGTAATGACAAGATCCTAGACCTAGGTTGTGGATCGGGCCGACATGCTAATCTCCTTGGAAAATTCGGATACCACATATTAGGGATTGATACTTCGGAATTTCTTATTCGTGAAGCAATCAAAAACTCTAAAGACGTTCCTACTGTGAAGTTTATATGTCGAGACATGAGAAATATCACAGATCTTGGCCCCTTCGATCTTATACTCAGTATGTTCACATCATTTGGGTATTTTGAAGCAGACGAACAAAATCAAGACATCCTAAATATCATCTCACAGTCTCTAAAACCTGGTAGTAGATTTTTTATGGACTACCTTTACGCTCCTCATGTTATAGAAAACCTCATCCCTTTTGAGAATATCGTAGTAAAAGATGAGGAGGTTTTGATCACCCGTAAAGTAGTAAGAGATCGAGTTGTAAAAACCATTGAGTTCCCAGGCCGTTCCTACCAGGAGAGCGTCAAGCTGTACGATCCAGAAACACTTTCTAAGATGCTTCAAAGAGCAGGTTTCACCATTGTCAATCAATGGGGTGGTTACGATAGCGAACCATTGACATCTTCCAGTAGTCGATTATTAACATTGTCTACCAAGTAGAGACTGTCAGCTCAGATAGTCTTTTAGTGCCTTTTCGATTACCGGGTATTTAAATGTAAACCCATGATCGGTGATAGCTTTTGGTACGACTCGGGCGCTGACAAGTAGCAACTCATCGGCCATTTCACCTAGCATCGTGCGCGCAACAAAAGCTGGCAGCGGAAAGATTGTAGGCCGATTGAGAACTTTTCCCATAGCTTTGGTGAATTCTGTATTCGTCACTGGGTTTGGTGCCACTGCATTGATGACGCCGGAAACATTTTGATTTTCCAAAGAGTAAATAATCAAAGAGATGAGGTCATCAATAGAAATCCAACTCATATACTGCTTTCCACTTCCAACCTTCCCCCCGAAACCTAACTTGAAAGGCAAGAGCATTTTCTTTAAAGCTCCTCCTGTTGGAGAGACCACCATGCCGATGCGTAGCTTCACAACGCGCATTCCATTTTTTTCAGCCTCTTGAGTAGCTTCTTCCCAGTCCTTACATACTGATGCAAGAAACCCGCTACCATATGATCCACTTTCATTGACTGGTGTAGATCCTGTGTCGCCATAAAAACCAATTGCAGAAGCGTTAATCAGTATTTTTGGTGGAGCCTCTAGGTGTGAAAGTGCCCTAACCAGATTTTGAGTTCCCAACACACGGCTATCCCAAATCCGTTTTTTCTTTTGTGGAGACCATCGACCTGTCGATATATTCTCTCCTGCTAGGTTGACAACACCATCCACCCCTTCGAGTTTTGATGTGTCGAGTTTTCCTATGATGGGATCCCAAAATACTTCATTTTCCCTATCAGACTTACTACGGACTAATGAGATCACTTGATGGCCCTTGCTCTGAAGCTGTTCAACGAGAGCAGACCCAACCATTCCTGTAGAACCGGAAACTAAAACTTTCATATTCATCTCCTATTAATAAACCAAATCGCAAGCCTCAGGAGGCATCCAGTGTTTGTCTTTACCTTCCCATTTCACGTTACAGCCAATGGGATTTGTCAAAGGGACAGAAATTTTTCTGTTATTAATGTGTTCGTCGAGTACACGTTCGAGATCGTTGACAGTAACGTTTTCTGGATTCCTAGGGTTATCCACCCCACGCCCTGTATAGATCAGTTTCCGATCTTTGTCGAAGACATAAAAATGCGGTGTGCGGAGGGCGCCATATTCGCGAGCGATGCCTTGGCTATCATCATGAAGGTAAAGCCATGGAAAGTTATGCTCTTCCATGCGTTTCACCATTGCATCAAAAGAATCTTGTGCATAAGTATGTTTACTGTTGGAATTGACCCCGATAAACTTCACTCCTTTATCAGAAAATTTATTAGCTGTCTGTCGTGTAATTTCATCTGAATTAATGACGTATGGGCAGTGATTACACGTAAAAAAAATGACGAGAGTATCGACATCATTGAAGTCTGATAATGAATAAGTCCGACGATCGGTTGCCACCAGTTCAAAATCTGGTGCTTGATCTCCGATTTGTAGCGTGAAAGACATGGTTTTCTCCTGAATTGCAAATTATAGAGGGAATTGCAAAACTATTTGGGCTGTTTTTACAATTGCCTCTATACAGGAAGAATAGGTGTTTATCGACAATTCTCCAAGATCTTTTTTCAAAATTAGAGCAGGTATCCAAGGTAAAGGTGTAAATTACAGGCTTAAACATCATTTAACAATTTATTTAACTGAAGTTAATTATTACACCTTATAATTAAAATATAAACTTAAGTTATAAATTTAAAAAGGAAAATA
>JAJFMC010000279.1 GCA_021772365.1 Chlamydiota bacterium | reverse complement strand
ATTAAGTGGTTGATTTTTATTAGTTAATAAGTTTATTGTAGATTCTTTTTAAATCATAGAGAGGGGTAATTCTTATGACTGTTCAAGAAAAAAGCAGCTTTTCGTCAGACACCACTGATATTTGGCAAAAGGCTTTATTTGTCGCTGGAGAAAGCAGAGACTCAACACAACGTTCGCTTGCTTTACTTGAGGCAACCGCTCAAGTTGGGGGAACGACACTCGAAGCTCTTCATCACCAGGGGAAGCAGCTCGAAAAAATTCAACCCGCAGTTGTACAAATCCATGAAGACCTTGATGAAGCTACAAAAAAACTGCGAAGCATCAAAAGTGTTTTTGGCGGTGTAAAGAACCGCATGAAATCGACATTCAAAAAGAAATCTAGTCCTCGACAGGATGCATTAGAGAGAGTCGATGCCGATATTAAAAAGATTCGAGAGAAAGCTCAGGACGATAAGGATGCCGATAAGGAAAAACCTTCAAGCGAGCCATCTATCGTCATTGATAGCGAACACCCTGATGCACTAAAAGTGAAAGAGGTATCTTTGCAGACAGATGACAACCTCGACAGAATGTCTAGCTTGCTCGACGACCTAAAAAGCCAAGCTCAAGCTATGTCTGTAGAACTCGATGTCCATAACCGAAGACTCGATGCCATCACAACAGATGTTAGCGATGCTTTGCCACGTATTCAAAGAGCTACAAACAAAACACGTCGACTACATTGACCTACACCTCTTCGACAGTTTCAGCATCAGCAAGTTCGTATTTCGTAAATTTAATTTTATGGTTGTTGGGGTCTGTACCGCTGTCATCTTCATGATAGTGTTGGACCAACTTTTTAAGAATGTCTTGCGCATCAGCCATATTTTCACACTTTAAGGGAAAGCCATTTGGATCGATAATATAGACGGGATCGTCATTGTTATCTGATGGTTTGTGCAGTGTTATTCGGTGCCCTAGTGTTTCATCAATGGAGATGTCAATACCATAAGTTGCTGCGGAAAGTGTTGGCATTGCTTCGAAGCAAGCAGAGTCATTTTGGGTGAAAATGGCTTTTTGCATTTCGGGACTTATGCTACCGAACTTCATTTCTCTTGAAGTTAGTATTATTTGTTCTTTTAGCTTATGAGAGTTGGCTTCAAATTGCATAGCTAGTTTTTCCTTTAATTCAGTGCTTATTGGTAGGGGGGCTAGGTTATTTAGTAAATTAAGTAATAAAGATGCATGTGGATCAATTTTCATTTCTTTTTTTAGAAGATAGCACGCTACAGCCCATTCGACGTCGTTCTTTAGAGTAGAGGCGTCGTATTCAATATCGTCATCTTTAACCATCCCTTCTGCGTATTCTTTAGCTAAACTAGTGAGGTCTCCAAGTGAATGTTCATCAGCATCCTCCTCTTCAAGGTGCGATAGTATGTCCATACACGCATCTTGATCGTAATCACCTTCCGGAAGATTACTTAAAAGAAATTCATTAAGATCTTCCAATTCTGGAGACATCATGATGGCAAAATTTTTGATCATTGATTGGTTAGCGGCAGCCTCAACACCAGCTCCCTTTTCATATGAGTCTACAATGGCTTGAATGTCTCCTTCCTGAAGTAGTTTTTGAGCAATGTCAATAGAGATTCCCCAACAGATTCCATCTGTTTCGCGGTGATTTAGATGAGACTGGCGTCTAACTAACCGATTTGTTAAATTCACTCGTATGTCTGCGATCTCGCGGTTTATTTTATTAAAAGAAGACCTCGTTTCATTTAGTTGATTTATTTGGGATACTCCATGTCGATAATTTGATCGTTTGTTGTAGAATTCCCTTAACTTTTTTTCTAATAGAGATTCATTTGATGGATCTTGTTGTAGCTTGTTTATTTCGCTTGCGATGCTGTTTAGTTTAAGCTTTTTGCTTTGTAGTGCAGCCTTTATTTTTTCACTGGTCATAGGGGGGGCAACTCCGAGTAGTTTTAGAATATCTACCTCCAAAGAGTCTGCTTTTTTTTCTAGCCTACTGGCTTCAGCTTTAAGTTCTTCTAACTCTTCAGCTTTTTGAGGAAATAACACTTTCATTGTGTTTAACTTTCTAGACGAAATTTTCGAAAGCAATTTCTTAGATGCAAGCAAGTCTTGCTTTGATAAAAAGACTTCCTTCGTAGTAATGTTTCTGAAGTTGCCCATGAGTTTATCTGAAAAGATAAGTTGTGCTGTAACTGGCCTAATTTTGCTGGACGAAGAGTGCGCACTCAGCCCTCGATTTAGAGAATATCCCTCTAGGTTACCCTCTTCAAGAGCTCTTTTTTCTAAGACTTCTAGTTTTTCCATTTTTTCCCTACAGTACCAATCCAGCTTTGCAAGGGTGGGGTCTTCACGCATCCATTCGACAGCCTGGTCATAGCTTTCAGCCTTCACTCCTTTCCCTTTTAGAACTCCTTTAATTGCTTTTCGGACCGCGGCATCAGAGGGCTTTTCAACGCCTTCAGGTTTCTGTGAGGCAAGTTTATATTTGACGAACTGCAATTCGTGGTTTGGTAAGATTCCACCGTCTTCATCATAGAAATTTACGAGCTTTTTAAGGGTAGCTTTTGCATCTTCTATATTTTCGCACTCTAAAGGTAATCCATTTGGATCAATAATGTAGACAGGATCATCAGCGTTTTCGGACGGTTTATGAATGGTAATAAAGTGTTTTGAATCCCCAGTTTGAAAACTCACCAGGTAGGTTCCTGACGATAGCGAAGGGAGTGTTGCAAATATCGGTTCATCGCTATGCTTCGCAATGGCGGCTTGCATTTCTTTGCTTACATCGACTTGTTCTAAGCCCCTATACGATTCTACTATTTCACGCATTTGTCTTTGGCCTGTATCAGTAATGTGATGTAGTAGTTTTTCTTTAAGAGTCGATTCTAAAGGGAGACTTTTGATGATTTGATCGATAGGCATTTCCGGATTTTGTTTGTGTCCCTTTTTGATGAGGAACGCAGCTATAGCCCAATCTATATCAGCACTTTTTGTAGTACCGTCATAGGCGATATCTTCATCCTGTACTCTTTCGTCAACGAAAGCGTTTGCTATATCTTTCAACTCACTAAGGGTGCCACCTTCCGACGCTTTTTCTTTAAATTCATCGACGAGTGCTGATATTGCTAGTGCATTGTGCGTGTCTTCGGAGAGGTCTGTAGTAAGAAAATCGATGATTTGATTGCTCGCAACACCGGGAAGCATGGTATACATCGCCTGGTTCGCTACCGCTCCTGTGCCGGCCCCTTTTTCATAAGAATCTACAATTTCTTTAGGGCTTCCCCCTTGAAGGAGTTTTTGGACCACGTCTATTGTGATGCCAAAAGATAGACCATTATTACTGTCACTTGGAGTATCACGGCTACTTATTGGCACAGTGTGTGCCAACTCGAGTTTGAGGCTTTGATATTCTTCAACAAGTGCG
>JAJFMC010000278.1 GCA_021772365.1 Chlamydiota bacterium | reverse complement strand
TGTGTAGCCGCTCTTCGGTTGGCAACGTGGGAACGTTTACAAGAACATAGCAGGGTGAAGCCTCTAATGCTCGTAGATGACGTAGGAATGAGTTTAGATACTGGTCGACAGGAGATGATGTCGGATCACCTCTCAAATCTTGGGCAAGTATTTTTAACATCGACGCAACTGTCGCCATCGCAAGCCGATGCACATGTGATTCAGCTTGGTTAGTTGCCTAGGGCCATTTGACCGAAGCGTGTGACAGAGATGTAGGTGACACCTTCATATTCACCGATCGCCACCATTCCGGATTCCAACAGGTGGTGAAAAATGACGTGACGTATGAACTCCAACTGATTTTCGTTATATTCAGGGATGGCGTAGCACCAGTAACGGCCTTTCTTTTGTAACTTGATCTCGTGATCTTCTCCCAGAGAGGCGGTTAACCCACTAATGAACTGTTCAAGAGGTACCCAGCCACTATTGATGATACGTTGAAGGCCTCTTTCTACCTCTCGAATATCTCGGTCATTGAATTCTTGATCTTCAGTTCTCTTTCTGTACTTATGAATCGTACTGAAATAGAGGGCCATTGCTTTTTCTTGTATGGGTTTTTCAAGC
This sequence comes from Chlamydiota bacterium, assembly GCA_021772365.1. Taxonomy (GTDB): domain Bacteria; phylum Chlamydiota; class Chlamydiia; order Chlamydiales; family Criblamydiaceae; genus JAJFMC01. The sequence continues at coordinate 5,555 of JAJFMC010000278.1, read as the reverse complement.
CAAATTGAGGTATTCTCGGTGTGATAGACTGTACCGTCTTCAGTTTTTGTCAAATTAACGTTGCAGATACGATCGAAAACACGGTCTTGCAATTCCTCAAAGGAATAGTATCCTGACGAATACTGTTTGACTTCAGGGGCTGGAATAGGCTGTTCTGCTATGGACTGTAAGGTTGTGTCTAGTTGCTCAATAAATCCAAAATCATGAGAAAAGAAACCTTTTATCTCTTCTGGGGTGACAGAATTATTGCATTCTGTGTTCTTCAAAAATAACAGATACTGACGCCATTCGTAAAACGGTGTAACCTCTTGCTTCCATTCACCATTCTCAAGATTTCGATAGTTGAGGTTGCAAACTTTGCAGAACTCGAGGTAAATAAGGATTTCTTCAAGTCTTTCTCTTGTAATGTCATGTTTTTTGAGGATCTCGGGAACTTCAATCGATAACTCTGGGCTCTGATAGATATCACTAACAATAGCTGTAATTATATCATCTTCAAACTGTAGCTCTGCTAAATAACGCTCAAATACCTTAGTGGTTCGATGACACTTGTCAACGATCGAGTGGACAATATCGTCAGTTGTCTTAGGTACAGCGTACCATGTTGGTAATAGTTGGATAGGTATTAAGCTGAGAAGTGATTGAAAAAAAACAGTGTCGGGTTGGAAATCTTCGTCAAAACGTTCAATCTGCACCTCGAAATACTTGCGTTGTTCCTTGTTTACAGAGATGGTTTGATCGGTCAAAGTGAAAAGTTTAGTCGGTTCTAAACGCTCCAATGCAGAAAGAATCTTATTTGGAGGAGATTCAAGAGTCTCTGATAATTCCTGTAATGGAAAGGAAAGAGAGTTGAAAACGACTTCCTTAAGAACGTCAATTTCAAATACCGAAAGTCTAGAGAGGATTAACCTGCTCGATAAATCTCTTTCAAAGTCGTAGTCGGAAAGCTCAATCTTGGTTTTCCGGCCTTGCGAGGTGTACATAAAGACAACCCCTCCTTCTTGTTAAATTAATTTTTGTGAAGGAAGTTTCGTTTGCAATGATTCAGTTAGTCGTACGTGGCTAGTAATTAAAGATTATATTAATAAAGTATATTTTTTGCAATAGAAAAGTACTGTTTGTATGTATTAAAGTTAAAATTTGAAAGATTTAGGCTCGTGTTTTTTAAAAATATTTATTAATAACCAGAATATCCATTATAATAAGGAGAGGAAGTGTCATCATATACATGAGGTTTCGATGAGTATACAAGGAGTTGGTCCACCGTTACCAGGAGAATCCCCAAGGGATAAGCCCGTTGAGTCCGATATGAAGAATCCTAATGCTAAGGATTTAGAGCACTCAAAAGGCGTTAAGAGAGATTTGAAGGAGATATTATCAGTCGTTGGTGGTAAAGTGCCATTACCATTACGGGCGTACTTTCCGGGAGGGTCTAAATTATTGACGGTGTTGGTTAAAGGAATGAAGTGGTGATTGTATGAGTGATTTATCAGACGATGATGCCAACGCTGTAAATGACCTCGTTGATGCCATTATCGAAAATTTAGAGGATGAGTATCGTAGTGAGGTAGAACCCTTCGAGCAATACTCAAAACGCGTACGCCTCCATCTATTCAAGCAGATGAGCGAGTTTGCTAGTAAGTTCCTCAGAGGCCATCAAGCCATCATGGAAGAAATAGAAAAAAAAGAGTAAAGATCTTATGGAAGACATGGAAGAATTTCAGATCCCGGAAGAAGCTCTTGAGAGGATACAAGATCCTGTAGTGTTTAAGCAGCAGATCGATGACGGTAAAACTTTTCAGGAGATATTGGGATATACCGATGTCATGATGGAAAAATGCTATAAGGTTGCTTATTCCTGTTTTCAGCGTCAGCAGTATGAGAAAGCTAGTGAAGCTTTTACCTTCCTAACCACACTCAATCCCACGGTGTTTAATTATTGGCTTGGGCTGGGTATGTCCGAGCAAATGTGTGAAGAGTACCATTCAGCTCTCCTTGCTTATGCGATGGCTGCAATGGTCGACGTTACAAATCCGATAGTCCATTATCATTCTGCGAATTGTTATCGCTCGCTTTCAGAAGAAGAAAGTGCTTTGAGTGCATTAGACTTATGCATCTTGAACGCTGGCGATCGTGAAGAGTTCGTTGAGATCAAGGCCTTAGCAAAAGAAGCCAAAGAACGTATCAGTAGGCGTTCATAGAGAGCTTGGGCGGTAAGCTAATTTTGTGTTCGATTGAAATATAAGGTTGTATGAAACTTTATCCTATGTTTTTTATGATTTAGTAGAGCTTTGCATTACCGAATAGGTCGCGCGCAGCGTTTTGGAGTAAAGCAAGACATTGCTTTTTTGCTATTCGGTGGCAACTTATGGCTCATCACAAAAACGCGTACTTTTTCCTCTTAAACCAAATTAAAGGCTTGAAAAACTTAATTCATTGATATTCAACCCTTTAAGGGGGTTGCCAAAAAAGAAACACACATGAGAAAAAGACCATTTCACCTTCCTCCGCGTGTTCGCGTTAAACATATCGCGATAGATTACCCACAAAAACATTACCGAGTTAAAGTTTAACGCGGAGATGCAGGAGACGCGAAGACGCGGGGAATTAGCAAAGAAAATAACTAGGGTACGCGTTTTTGTGATGAACCCAACTTATCGAAGAAATTACAAGATTAACAAGATCATGTAGGATTTGTAAGATATTTTAATGTCTTTTAAATCCTTCACCTTGCATATAGTGTGAAGAGAAGGGGAATGGCAGAAAAATGGACGAAATCGCTAACATTATGCAACTAATTAGTTTCGGAATAGCAATTTTGGGCAGCCTAATTCTAATCTATGGTGTTGCAATCAGCTTCAGCCATTGGCTTCGAATCGAAAAGAAGTTTTGGGGTGGCTTGCAGATCACCAGCGAACGCATTTCATTAAGGCATCAGTTGGCTTACTACCTGTTACTGAGTTTGGAGTTCTTGATTGCTGCTGATATTATCCATACAATCATTAAACCAGGCTTTGATGAACTCATTATCCTTGGTGGTATCCTGGCCATCCGTACAGTCATCAGCCTATCGTTAAACTGGGAAATGAAATCCAAATCCGACGCATAAAATCTGATAAACTAAACATATATACTGCTCTCATTTCAATCTGAGAATTTTGCCAAAGTTGGCACCCTAGATTGCTCGGCAGGGAAATTGCCAATAGCCATCTATGGGTGATTTTCTTGCTGAGCAAGATCGGGATGCCGGTGCAGGAAAAATTCTCAGATTGAAGTGAGAGCACTATATACCCAATTCTCCGTGCTCAACCCCGTATCTATCTCAAATTTTTGACATGGTTCAAAACAGGAATTTCCGGGTAACAACAAAGCACGTGAAACTGTACTATTGGTATAGGCAGTAAGCTACTTGTTCCTGAGATCGGCTCTTCGCCGTTCCACTCCATTATTTTCTTGGAAATTCTCCATTTTATCGTGGAACGATGGAGAGCCCTCATACACAAAGATATTACCTCCATTTGAATGCCAAATTTTTAATCGCGATTGGTATACCCAAATGATTAGCTGGTGGACAATCCTCTTGTCTCTAAATGGCCCAGGAATTTTTCTGTTTCTGTGAACACCTCAGCATCAATGTTGAGACCTCGGGCGGCCTCCACATATTCGGCGATGTCATCGACATAAAAACACTCTTCAGGTTTACACTCACAGATCTCTAAAGCCGATTCAAAAATAAGGTGGTCGGGTTTTCTTGCATTCACTTGATGTGAAAGAACGCGATAGTCGAACTCTTGAATGATCTCATAGTTTTTTTCGATATACCTAAAATGTGAGTCGCATGTATTGGATAATAGCAAGAGTTTCATTCCGCGTTGATTAAGAGCTTGAACAGTGGGCCATAGACTGTAATTGGGATGAAAAATCGAGCAGGCTGCTTCAAAAAACTCGTCCTGTGTCAGGTCACTTTTACCGTGGGTTAGAAAATGATGGTACAATTCTTCGGAGCTAACCTGACCAGTCTCATGGCGTTCGCCAAAGTTGTGTTCGATCAAATGTTGATGAACTCCTTCTTCCGTCATTTCGCAAACATCAGCAATCTGTTCACACATCTTTTGATAACTGAAGTAGATAAGTACGTTGCCGATATCGAAAAAAATTGTTTTGATCATCGTGTCAATTCCCTTCTGGTAACAAACCAAAATTGCGTTTCTGGCAAAGATTCTTGTAGATGTAGGGACCATTCTTTCGCTTCCTGAACTGAGGGGTATATCATCACTGCCGTAGCAAGGGCATCTGCCTCTGTACAAGTCCTTGCTCTGACAGTAACACTACAAATATTGTTTTCGGTAACCTGTATTGGCATCAAGGACTTTGGGTCAATGATGTGAGTGAAGGTGCAATCTTCACCATCATCGGATTGATATGTCCACTGCTGAAGATAGTCGCCACTCGTAGCCAAAGCTTCATCCGAAAGCGCAACAATTGCCAGAGCGCGATCGGGGTTTACATCTTCTAAATTTGAAATATAGACGTTCCAAGGTCTCTGGTGTGGGTGCTTTCCATTTGTTCGGATTTCTCCGCCCCACTCAATATAACAGTTCTCGAATCCCTCACCAACAAGACGTTCTGTCAGTAAATCGACGCAGTAACCTTTAGCGATTCCTCCTAAGTCGATCTGTACATCCTGGTGACTTTTCCAGTACCGCCCTTGAGAGATTCTTACTTTACCCCAACCGACAACCTCTTTAAGTTGGTCGATTTCTTCTGCATTTGGATAGGATTGAGCTTCGAGTTTATTTGTCCATAACTGATGGGCTGATTTGATGCTCGGATCGAAATAACCTTCGGTTCTTTTTACTAGCTTATCGGTGATTAATAGGAGTTTTTCTAGCTCAGTAGACAGTGGTATCCATATATTTCCGGGTTGACGATTGAGTAGTGATAATTCAGACTGTGGATTCCAGACATCATAGACCTCATGAACTTCGTCAAAAGTCGATGAAATGATATTTTTGATGTTTTCAAAGTCTTTACCAGTGAGTTCCTGACCAATAAGAATACGATAATTCATGGTCATCGCTGTACCGGAAAATTCGATAGGGCGATGAAGAGGGGACTCTCTTGTGGAGCATGCCGTTAGGACGCAGGTTAATAGCAACAGAATTCTTCTAAACATAACTCCCTGGGGGTGGTGTTACTTCGGTAGCAGTAGCTTTTGATTGTGTTGTTGAGTAGCATAGCAATCGTCATGGGACCTACGCCACCGGGGACGGGGGTGATCAACTGACACTTATCCTTGACTCCTTCATAGTCAACATCGCCAACAATGCGGTAGCCTTTCTTCCTGTCGGGAGCGTCGATTTTATTCTGGCCGACATCGATCACTACAGCACCCTCCTTGACCATGTCAGCTGTTACTATGTGGGCTACACCCACAGCTGCAACGAGGATATCAGCACTTTGGCACTGTTCTTTTAGATCTCTCGATCGGCTATGGACAACCGTTACAGAAGCATCGCCGCCAGGCCCTTTCTGCATGAGGAGTGATGCCATCG
>JAJFMC010000277.1 GCA_021772365.1 Chlamydiota bacterium | reverse complement strand
CGCTCTGATGCGTGATCAGCTTGAACACCTAAACAATAGATTTAATATCCCAGCAGCAGCTATCAATAGCGATCAGGATGAACTTGACAACGATCGTGCCAGGCGAATGGCTGCAAATGGTCAGCTAAAAGTGCTCTTCGTCGCCCCTGAACAACTAGATCATGTCGACAGATTTGATTTTTTGCTTAATTTACATGTAAGCTTGGTAGTCGTTGACGAAGCGCATTGTATCTCGACGTGGGGACATGACTTTAGACCTAGCTATAGGCAAATTGTTAACTACATCCAAGCCATTCAATCGAAAAACTCCGAAGTGAAAATACTCGGTCTGACAGCTACAGCTAACTCGATAACTGAAGAAGACATCAAACAACAGCTAAGCACGATGCGGCCTATCAAAGTGATGCGAGCCAGTATGGATCGACCAAACATTTCTTTGTCGTCATTTACTTGTGAGGCTATACCTGAAAAACTCGAAGCGTGTCACCAGTTGGTCAAGCAGCTTATGGGGTGTGGATTGATCTACTGTGCGACAAGAGAAAATACGACGATCGTTGCAGAGTATCTACAGGAGAAGGGGATCAAAGCAACGGGTTACCATGCTGGACTTCCCCCTGAAACGAAACGCAACCTGCAAAGGCAGTTTATCAATGACGAGTATCAGGTGATGGCTGCTACCAACGCCTTAGGGATGGGGATCGATAAGCCCAACTTACGTTATATCATCCATTTCGATATCCCCGGTTCCATTACAGCTTACTACCAGGAGGTCGGCCGCTCTGGACGTGATGGCAAGCAAGCACGCGGGATCCTTCTGTACCATTCAAAGGATATTAAAATACAGAAGCATTTTATCCAATCAGCGCAACCCTCCTTAAAAGATTTTCAAGAGGTGCTTGAGGTTATTAGCAATGCAGAGATTCCTCAAAAAATTACACAGATAAAAATGGCTACAGGAAAACACCCGACGATCATCACTGTAATACTCGCAGAACTAGTAGAACAAGGGTTTGTACAGAAAAAAAGCCAAAACGGCTCGCAGGTCTACATGAGAACGGAAAAAACGGGTATGCCCAATCTCCAACGTTACGAAAGACAGCTGGAGACAAGGTCTTGTGAACTAGATGCAATGGTCAATTACGCCATAGAGAAGAATGTTTGTCGCATGGGGATTCTTCGCCAAGCTTTGGGAGATAGCGAAGTGCAACCTTGCGGGCAATGCTGTATATGTAAGGCCACGGAACTAGTGATCGATAGGCAAAGTCCAGCGGCTTTACATGCCTCTAAATGGCTCGAACAACGGGTCGTTCCCCTCCAAGAAGCAAAAATGAATAAACTCTCGCAGGGCGTCGCGCTTCTAAACGGACAATATCGATCACCTACATTTGTAGCGTTCATGAAAAATCGTGCAAATACATCGATGGTAGATCTAGGACTACCTGAAGAGCTTAAAAATCTTCTTTTTCATCACGCTGAAATATTGGCAAAGCATGCTCCGGTGCAGGCTATTGTACCCGTCCCCTCAAGAACCTGGGGAGCACGAGATGCGATCGCTTCCTTGTTAGCCAATCACCTAGGTATTCCAGTACTTACAGATCTCCTTCAGTGGAGGCAGCTGCCTGCAGCCAGGCAAGGGGAGCTATTGAATAACGATCAGCGAAAACACAATGTTCAACACCTCATGACTTGTACCTCACCTTCCTTGTTGGACATGAGTGGTATTTTGTTATTAGATGATTACATAGGTTCAGGGGTGACTCTTAGGGAAGCCGCCCGTGCCCTACGAAAAGAAGGCTGTTTTAGGGGGGCAATGACTCCCCTTGTCCTCGCTCAAGTGAAGTGGCGTCTCGGCACCTCCGGTATGATTTAATCTGGGGTGTTGCGGTAGAAATAATTTGATAAAAAATGCACCTTGATAAAACATCGGGTAATATCAATCAAGGTAGGTCCATGACTAAAAACACAAGTTCTCCAGAGAAAGCATTTGTTACAAAAGTAGATATCCCTCCTCATTTCACAGGTAAACTCGATGGCTTAACATTTGCCGTGAAAGATCTCATAGACATCGCCAGGCACCCTACAGAATGTGGAAACCCAACATGGGCAAGAACACACCCAACGGCAGTGGTGCACGCTGTGTGCGTAGAGCAACTACTCACCGAGGGAGCAAGGTGCCTTGGTAAAACCGTTACCGATGAGCTAGCCTATAGTTTGATCGGACAAAATCACTTTTGCGGAACACCTCTTAACACAAAAGCACCGGATAGAGTACCCGGAGGGTCATCAAGTGGGTCAGCTTCAGTAGTGGCTAGCGGTCTTGTTGATTTTGCTCTCGGCACAGATACCGGAGGGTCAGTACGTGTGCCGGCGAGTAATTGTGGGATTTTTGGGTACCGATCAACGCATGGAAGAATATCTGTTGCGGGGGTGAATCCCTTTGCCCCTACATTTGATACCATTGGAGTGTTAGCTAAAGATGCCGAAACCCTGACTAAGGTGATTAGTGTTCTCGCTCCAAATACCGGAACTCTTAACGAAAAACAAAGAGAGGTTTGGGTATTAGACGATATCGTTGCTATTTGCGATGAGGAGGTACAGAAAGCTTTTGAAGGCATTGTTGGATCTGTTCAGCATACTTCTCTTAGTGATATTTTAGGCGTTCCAACGACCTACAAAGAGCTTTGGGAAGCCTATGTTGTTTTGCAATGTACAGAAATCTGGAGTACTTTGGGAGCGTGGGTAGAGGATCAACAGCCTGAATTTGGTCCTGTCACTCATAACAGTTTTCACAACATCGCGAAAAATGCCGACCGTAAAAAAATCCAGAATTGGATTTGTTATCGCGAGTGGTTCGCTGAGAAAATCAGGGGCTTTACTTCAAAACAAGGTGTGTTATGTTTCCCTACGACACCTTCGATCGCTCCACTTATCGATACAGTAGGAACGTCGCCGTCGGCGCGTACATCTGGTGATTATTACCCACGAGCTTTGGCAATCGATGCAATATCCGGTTTTTCAAGAGCACCACAGATCAGTTTACCTCTCATGACTGTTTCCGAAGCACCTGTAGGTTTGTCTCTTCTTGGTGAGCCCGGTACAGACCAGGCACTCGTTCAACTTGCTTCTTCCAAAGGTTATAAATATAAGCGGTAAGCTAACTCACGCTAACGTATTGGGTATATACCCAAACAAGTTGAAGAATTGGGAATCGT
>JAJFMC010000276.1 GCA_021772365.1 Chlamydiota bacterium | reverse complement strand
GTTGACAACAAATGGGAACAACCTTGCAACCATCATGCCACCAGATTTTTCGTTTGTCAGGTTTCATGGGATGTACCAAACTGGTTCACCGTGATCGGGGTGGTATTCGCGGACAACGGCACGGTCAATACGCGCGCCAGTACAACTATCCAAAGGGAATACAACTTCACCCAACTGTAATTGGGTTTCCCGGATGATAGTCTCGGCCTGCTTTACGGTGGTTCCCTCTTCAAAGTAAACAAGGGCAGCAACCTTCATCATCTGACTCCTAAAAATAACTCACTTGCCATGCAGGTAATATATCACACCAGCTCAAACTTGTCAAGTTGATTGTTCTTATCTTACTAAGAAGCACTTATGTCAGGCGAGGATATGTTAGGAGGGACGGCGGGAGAGTTCTTCTCCCGCCGTTTGTGAGTTGTTCTTAGGTCGTCAAGATAGCTCCTTTCCGGGTATTGACTGAGCGCTTTCGTGCTTATGCAGCCACCTCATATTCTACGCCGCTGTACCGCAAACGACTGGTTGTACGCAGGTCAATGAAACACCAGGACCGATACTGGCCATGCCGGGAGAAACGTCGCCCGGTTCCAAAGTCTTGCATCTGGTCTCGGTACATGGCATAGACTAGATACAGCCCTTTGGCAGCAGGGTCAAAGCGCAGCTCTTTGCCTTTGGATTGCCAATGCTTTGTAGGGTCGGCGTTCGTCTTACGTTTGACGGTCATTGTCCGAACTGTGCCCTTGGGTTGCAAGACAATCCTACGGCGAGAGCCTTTGATAAATTGACGGTTGGCCACGATGGAATGATCGCCGACGTGGACTGCACCGCCATCAGATTCAAGGTCATGGCGTGGGGGATACGTCAAGAAGAGGTCCGTCCGTCGCTTACATTCAACCCGGAAGATGTACGTTGGGTTGTTTGTAATGCGGTCAAGAAGCGGGCGAAGTTGCGCCCTACGGATCGTGACTTTCTTGACGGCTCCCGATACGCCACTGTTAGTTTGATGAAACATGGTCTTGACTCCACGTTATTCGGTGTTGGGTTTCTCTGTTGGTACTATACACCAGGTTGCTTCACTTGTCAAGGCTGAGGTTTTCTAACCTTTCTCAAGTAATGCATGTACTGTAGCCAGTGAAGCAAGGCGGCAGTCAAGGATAACGGCCACACCTTGCATTTCTCCAAGGGTATTCAATCCATCGCCACCGTTCTTGACCTTGGTTTCGATACCATCCAACAAACAACGCAATTCTCGTATGCGCTGAAGTGAATCTCGTACCAACGACTTGTGGGTTTCTTCTATCGTTCTCTTTTTCATAACTACATCCTACCACAAAGGGAACAACTTGTCAAGCGGTTAGTTGTCATTCCATCCTCCAGCGCGAAGACGACGAACTACAACGACTACAATAACGATTGCAATCGCTAAGCCAAGCCAAGTAAGCCAATCCATATTACAACTCCGAGAGATGACAAAAATTGTCAAGCGGCAACGTAGTCGAAAACTTCTTTCACAACTGCGGGCGGCGCAATTCCCCTGGGAGTAGGAATTTCAAATCCCAAGGTTGCGAAGTACGCCCGGCCTTCGTCTGTGAGAGGAACATTTATAAGGTCGCCCTTGGTCTTCTTGTTTAGGGAGTTGGCTGCGACTTCCCATGTCTCACCATCTTCGGCCATAAGGATCATACCCCACAGTCCAAACGAGTTGGTATTCTCTGAAACCGATGCGACTTTGAATAGCTTGGATTGCATCTTCTCCATAACTTGCTCCAATGTTAGGGAAATTAGTCAGTAGCATGTTGGGGTCGCTGAAGCTCATAACAGTACCTTACCACATTCGGGTGTATTTGTCAACAGCAATTAGGAACAAAACTGATACCCCCCTGCCCGCCGTGGGAGCGACGGACAAGGGGATCAAATTAGGAGTTTTAGTTTGCCAAGCTTGCGCTGAGCCTCTTGTGGAATTCACCCAAACCCAAGTTCTTGTCACCCAACAGAGCGCTGTAGGTGGACAACTTGAGACGTTGCCCGGTTCCCTCGACCATGCCCTTGAAGCGTTGGGATTCCTCAGTATTGCCCCAAGTCTTGCGGAATCCACCAGAGTGGTCGGCAAACTCAGAGACGGCATTCAGCAAACCCCATGCCGTACCCTTGAGCGCCTCATGGTCACCGTTGACTTGTCCACCGCCGAAGAGATCGCCGATTGCCTCACGCTTCTTGGTGGCAGCGTCGGTATCCTTACCCAACTCTGAGATGCCCTTGAGAATCGTACTGGCGTGAGCAGACGTGACTTCGGTCCGCGCCATTTGCTCGGCGACTTGACCAAACGTCTCGAAATACTTACCTGCCCCTGCCATGATGGTTCGCGCCTCTTCCAACCGATCCAGGCCCGACTCCGTATGCTTGATACGAAACTCAAACGTGAATGCAGGGACAGGGACAACCATCCCATTCAGACATGCCAAACGCATTGGCATAAGGCGGACCATGGCAGAGTATTTGCCATTGTGAGCGTTGGAGATGATTGCCCGGCGACTAACGATGTCACCAAGGACGCTGATGCCCTTTTCCTTGGGCCATTCCAAGTTCAGGAAACAACGAGCGCCACCCTCAAGAGCAGAAGCGCGAGTGATGATTGCGCCGTCCTCAGTCACCATATCATCGGCGATGGAGAATACGTCACGGTTGGGAAGATCGCGGAAGCGCCCTTCGACGATTCCAAGAACCTCACCAGTATCACGGCGGACGCTGGCGAAATACTTGTCAACATCAGTTTCGACGCCCGTTTCCTTATCCTTATCCACGCCACCGATGACGCGAGCGCCAGTGACAGGGTTAGGGACAGGAACAAGGTCAACGTCGAAGTCCAGACCATTGCGACCCAGACAAGCCCGACTGTTGTCACCTTCTTGGGCAGCAGTTCCCAAACCGTCTAGCG
>JAJFMC010000275.1 GCA_021772365.1 Chlamydiota bacterium | reverse complement strand
GATGAAGACTGCCCAGTAGATGAAGAGTGCCCTGCTGATGAAGAAGAGTGCGACGAAGAAGAGTGCGATGCTTGTAATAAAGATCCTTGTTATGGCGATTGCATGCCTTGTGAGTGTTTCATCGATGGTTTTTCCGTAGGTATCGACTACCTCTACTGGAGCCCTTGTGTGACTGGGTTGCATTACGCTTGCAAACGTAAACAACTTGATGATGCCAATCACCAAAAATATGATTACCATAATGTGGGCGCTAGTTCAGCATCAGGATTCAGAGTCAACATGAACTCTAATTTCACAACTGAAGGTCTTTCTTTCAGGGCCGTATATACTGATGTTGGCTTCCACGATAAAGCCTGTACCATGACAAGAGAAGAAGATTATATCATTTACTCTCAAGGTGCTCCTTTTTCATTAGATCCAATGAATAGAGCTACAGCTTACTGGGAGATGAAATACCAAACTATTGAATGTGTATTCGTTTATGCTCTCGATCTAGAAATCCTAAAGATTCAGCCATACGCTGGTGTTGATGTCCTACTTCTTGATAATAAGCTGAAAACCGTAGGGTGTGAAGATCTTAATGAAACACACGTTTCTTCTTATATCCGTAAACACCAACAGTATTTCGGTGCTGGACCTATGCTTGGTTTCGGAATCAACGCTGGGTATTCCGAATGTCTCAGTGTATTTTTCGATGTAAACGCCAGTCTCTTTGTTGGTGGAGCCGAAGAGAAAGACCGGTTTTTTAAGCAAACAGGAACAGGTCCTGAAAATAACTGGTATTTCAAATCTAGAGATTGTTACTGCTTCCCTGCCTGGCACCTAATGTTTGGTCTCGGGTATGAATCGACTCTTTGTGGACTGGATGTGGGCTTCCGTGTTGGTTACGAATTTGTACAATATACCAATGCACCATGGTTCCTTGATTATGAAGAAAATGATAGCGGTGCTCTATCAGGTGTTAATGCAAACAATTTGACCTTAAGAGGTCTATTCGTAGGCTTAAGCGTCGGATTCTAAATGTGTTTTCGTGGGGAAGGGACTCCTTCCCCACACTTATCCCTTCTTATAAATTTACATATCCTTACATTTGATGTTATTCCCACGAGTGACTAGAATAAAATTAACAACATTTCTTCAAAAAGGAATCCAATCATGGAAGGTGATTACTCAACTGATACTTGCGAAACAATTCTCCATCGATCGCATCCTTGGCATGGACTTGCACTCGGAGACGACTCGCCAAATGTCGTAAACTGCTATATTGAGATGGTTCCTACCGATACGGTTAAATACGAAATGGATAAAGAAACAGGTCTTCTTAAAGTAGATAGACCACAAAAATACTCCAGCCTCTGCCCTTCACTATACGGATTCCTCCCCAAAACTTATGCGGGACAACGAGTCGCTGACTACTGCATGAAGAAAACCGATCGCAAAAATTTAGAAGGGGATGCCGATCCCATTGATATTTGTGTACTGACAGAAAAAACAATCGTGAGGGGTGATCTAATTGTACGTTCTGTACCTATAGGTGGCTTCCGTCTCCTCGATGGTAACGAAGTTGATGATAAGATCATTAGCGTGATGGTAGGTGATTTCGTTTATGGCGACATTGCAGATATCGAGGACTGTCCGGAAAATTTGATCGAAAGGTTACGACATTATTTTCTAACCTATAAAGATGCCCCCGAGCGCGAAGACTGCATTGTGAGAATTACAGATATTTATGGTGCTGAAGAAGCAAAAGAAGTCATTAGGTTGTCTAATCTCGATTATCAAGACCTTACTAAAAAAAAGTGATCCAAATAGAGTAGTAAAAAAGTGAGGTGAAAAAACTACTCTATCTGGATCAATTTTAATTATATAAGAAAAGTAATTTAATGTCAATAGTGTGTGTTACTTTTGTTTTTAATTAATGTTTTGGATAAAAGTATATAATTGTTAATGTAGTTGGTTGGTGATGATAATTATGTACTAAAATAAAAAAAAACGGTCTAATGGAAAAGAAGGGGAGGAAACTTTTCTAATTAGACCGTTTTCGAGTGTAGTATGCTCGTTGATTGAGAAAAAGGGGAGTGAAACTCAATCGGAGGAACATGCTAATTACTTGTTGTTTATACTTTTAATTATAACTATTGTTAATTAAATTGTCAATAGATTATTTTATATACTTTTTAGATTAAAGAATAATACGATATTAACAAAGACTGTTAAGGTGTTTCCTGTAATTTAAGATAAATTATCCTTCAATAAGACTGGTCCTATGTGAACATCAAATAAAAGTACATCATACGATTAGAAAATCTCTTTAAAAAAAGGGTGAAGCCCCGATAGATCATGGCCTGGGCCGTGAGGCCCAATGTCATTGAATTAAAATAATTAGGGTTCTTCAGAAAAAAAACTCACCAAAACCGAATAGGTCGCGCACAGCGCCGTGGAGTAAAGTAAGGCATTAATTTTTTGCTATTCGACAGACGTTCTAGGGAGAATATAAACCTGTTATCAAATTCATACTTTTAGCAAAGCAAAAAAACGATGCCTCGTTTTACTCCACGGCGCTACGCGCGACCTATCCGGTGATGGAGGACCTTAGAGTGGTTAGTGATTATTTTAATTCAATAACATTGGACCGTGAGGCTTAGGAACAGTCCCAAAAGGGGTACAAAAAAATGAAATAGAAAAGAAAAAATTACGGTCTAGAACGTTAAATTGGGCAGCAAGAACACCTGTTAAGAAAAGAGAGGAGAAAACTTAATCAGGTGAACTCGCTAACCGCTAACTGGTTGTATCACACGTTAAAAAAAATGTCAACCGACTGAAGGTGAAAAAAATCAAAATTATTTAACATGATTTCACATGTTTTTCGACAGACCTCCATAGACCCCGATTGGCACCCCAAACCGCAGCTAAAACTTCTTTGAGTGCGTCAGATACGACTGTAGCGACGCAGGGAAAGACTCCGTCATTTCCAAGGAGTTACAGGAAGTAGATGGCGTGCTCAAAAAAGTTTTAGCTGTGTATCATCCCATATAAACAATTCATACTGTAAGCTAATATGAAGCAATGGATTTTTATGAAAAATCCTTGTTCCGTATTCACTCTTAAA
>JAJFMC010000274.1 GCA_021772365.1 Chlamydiota bacterium | reverse complement strand
TATCTGACGCACTCAAAGAAGTTTTAGCTGCGGTTTGGGGTGGCAATCGGGGTCTAGGTAGTGATATACTGTTATGTTGATTTACTAAAAAATATAGAGGTCATATCGTTTATTGTGTCTCTTCATCACTGCGGAGGGGTTTTATCATCCGCTAGAGTTGGTGAGAGAATAATATCTAACAACTCCTCTCATTCTTCTTCCTGTACTTTGAGTTTTTTTATGACGGGTGTTGAGCAAATTAGCGACTTGTTTTTTGATGTATTTGTCGTTTACTATTGTCATCCCAAACCTTTTTATTACGAAGTGAGTTCAAAAATTGTTTATTATGTATTTTAATCAAAAAGGAAGGTTAGTATAAAAAGAGGGAATTAATAGTTACATGTTAATATATTGACTGAGTTGACATAGTACTGTAAAATACCCATCATTGAAATTTATCTCATGGAGGAGTCATGTCTATTTTTAACCAACAATCGATTCAAAAAAAGAACACTGAACATCAGCAGAGCCTTGTTGATGAACATCCAATAGCAGAGAGCAAAGTTTCTGGAATTTCGAGTCGAATTATTTCTAAAGATGACTCGCAACACGCTTCTGGTGGTACGCTAGATTGTACTACAGTTGTCGTCGGTAATAATGGTAAAGTGGTTGAAAAAATCGATCGGGTCGCAGTAGGAAAGGTGAAAGAAAAAGGCTCGAAACAAGTAGATGTAAAATTAAGAAATAAAATATTAAAAATTAGTGCGTATTGGGACGAATATGTTCAGAAAAATTCCTCAAGGAACCCCATTTTTTTCGAAGAACTTTTATCTTCTAATAACACAGATACCTTTTACATGACCTTTTTAACGGGGGTCCATACTATGGCATTAGAAGCTCGTTACCAGCTATTCACTTATCTTATCAAGGCAATGATTGGTAGACAAAAAGATAGTTTTCAAAGATTATATATAACAGTGTTTACCCGACTTCCCCTAATTGCTCACCTGATTGTTGAATACCGCTCTCTTTCTAAACTGATCAGAAGCTCCGATGAGCCTAGCGAGAAAGAGACGATTCTTACTGCTTTATCTGAAGAGATACTTATAGTTAAGAAATCACTTAATATCATCCCGAAAAAACTCAAAAAGGGAACCGTACATTCCATAATTAAAAGTAATAATAATAACTAAAATCGATGGCTTTCTCTCCTATGCCCCCGTTTATGACAAGTTTGGAGTGGTAATCGGGGCCTATGCCCTTTCGGGGCATAGGCGGTAATCTTTATTGAGATGGTTGCTCATCAACGAGGTTATCGAACTCTGTGAGGTAGAAATTTTGTTCTTCAAGATCTGATACCCAAGAGTATATGAGAATTTGCGATAGACGCATTCTGTTTTCCCTTGTCAGGTCGCTAGCAGGAAGATAGCGGTCAGGAGAGAGGAGTAGCTCATTTAACGTCTGTAACACTTGTGTACGTAACTTATTCTGGTAAGCAATCAGCTTGCTAGTATCGGGAATATTTTCCAAACGAAGATCTTTAGATGTATCCGCAACATATTTATGTAATTCTTCAAAAGTCCTCGCGCGATTTATATTTGCAAGGTCACGATTAAAATTAGCTTCTGTAAATGGTGCAGGAGTTTTTTTCTTACTAGAAACTTTTTTGAGGTGTATTTGTGCAATGTGATTGAGCCCGGCAGCTTTGACATATTCCGAAAATTCTGACATCGGCATAAAGTCGTACTCTTGATATAACTTTTCTAGCTTATGAATCACTTGTTGATTCAGCTTATTAGATTCAGATTGATATTGCTCCATAAACTTCTGTATTTCTTCGGAGAAATTTTCTACGTAATCCGTATTGTTTTTGTGAATGAGATCGATGATCAGTCGACTAACAACTTGAAGTTGATCTTGCCTTTCTTTCGCTAAGGCGGTTACCTGTAGGTAGAGAGGACTCTCTTTATCTACCAAAGGATTGAAGTCGTTCGATTCGCTAGGAGAGTTGCTTTGCTGATGTAAATATTCGGATGCGTTCACTGCTAATACAAGAGGCTGATACCCTCCAATCTCTTTAGACTGTTGCTGCACCACTCCCTGATTGTGGTCGCTATCGTCGCTTTGATCGCGTTTCGGTGCCTCTAGATCAAAGATGAGGTGGCTGCCTTTCATATTTCCTTGCTCATCGATTTGTAGATAACCAATGAGGAATGAATGATTTGGAAGTAGTGTCGTCAAAGCTTTTTGCGCTTTAAGTGCCGCTTTCATCCCTTTTGAGGTGTACACTACCGCATCCGGTAGCTTTCCAACTAACTTAGCTTCTTCTTCGAGTTTCTTGAATTCTGCACTGCTACCGGGTCGACTTACGAGGTCGATGGCTGTCTCCATTATTTTTTCACCTATTTGTGAATATCGAGGAGCATTGTACACATAATTTTCTGCTCCTATTTTCATCAGCTCGAGTTGTTTTGGAGGGGCAAATCCATTTTGGTTGTGTTTGTTGGAGAGGGAAGAAAGCTGGATGAATTGCTCTCCTTTGATAAGCTCATAAAGTGCTTTGCCACTTTCTCCGCTAAGGCTGTTTACATTAACAAGGAGTCTGTTTAGAGGCCTTAAATCGTTCACCCTGTGAAGAACCATGTCCTTGGAGTCGATGACGATTGCACGTTGTGGCGCTAACCACTGCGTTAGGCTAGCTTCGGGTTGAGCAATGACAATAAAACGCGTCATATCGCGGTTGTTATAGATACGTAGGAGGTACTTTCCGTCGATAATTCTACCATGGTTATCAATAGAACCATAGGGTTTGTGGTGACCACTGAGAACAGCGCGTATGCTATTTGTTAGGAAATTGGGGTCTGTCCAGTTTTGTCTTTGTGGTTGAATATGATTGATCTGGGCGTAGGCAAGGGCAAGTGCAATATCAGAAATTTCTCGTGCAGCTTCGGTCTCACTCTTCATACTGGTTTCTTGAAGGCGGCTGTACACCCCACTGAATATGAGTGATGCTGTTGTCAGTGCAACCATGAATAGCGCTACCCACATTTTCCACTTTATTGTTTTTGCTGTTGATTTTGCTTTTTTGGGCTTGGGATCTTCTTGCGGTAGCATAAACTGTGAAGGGATTTGTTGCGGGATACTCTCAATAAAGGGGGGGGCTTCGGTTTTATTTGCTGAAGATGTATGTGTGTTTCTTTGTTCTTTTTGGACTTCTTTCGTCTGTATTACCGCTTCATCTGTAGAAGGTTCTTCATCGTCATCGAAGCTGGGTTCAATGAGCTCTCCTTCTTGTTCTTCTTTTGGTGCGTTGCTTTCGCCTGGAACTTCAAGCTTTTCAACTTCTTTTACCAGAGAATCGATATCAATATCTTCGGTTTCACCAGGTTTCTCAAAAAGGGTGGCGACATTATCGTGTTCTTCCGAAGAGGAGCCTTCGTTCTCAGAAGGTATAGTTTTGAGGTACTCTTGAATTTGTTGTAGTGTGTCGTCAACCTCTTCCTCTTGACTGTTTGATGAAGTGTTCATAGAGCTATCATTAGGAGAGGCGTCGGAAATAATATTGAGTTCTTTGAGGTAATCTTCGGAAATATTGATTTTTTCGTCGATGACTTTATCGAGGTTTTTTGTGCTCTTTAAAGAGGGAGTATTTGGTTCTAGAACCTCAGGCTTCACAGTGTCGTCTGTGTGAAATACGATGATCGTTTTTCCGATTTGTAGGGTGTCGCCATTTTTGATTTCGCGTTTCCCGAAGGGGATATCGTTAAGGGTTACAAAAGGGTCATTGGCAGAATTGTAGGTGTAGTACTTCGAACCTTCCTTGATGATTTTAACATGGACTTCTTCGAGTTGTTCTTTTTCTAAGTTTAATGATGATGCATCAACGGTTGAGCGACCAATAGATACAACTCCGTCGTGGAAGTTATACTCTTTATGCTCTTGATCCGGATTAACCGCCAGGGTGATCATTGGTACCTCATTGATGAATATTTGCTTTATTACTGTGTAGGGGCTTAATATATTTAATGTGATTTAAACGACCCAGATTTCAGCTTTCTAGCATAATTCCCCCTGTAAGTCAATAGAAAAAATAGCCCCATCTGACGACATTACTGTTGTTGAAGATTGTGTAATTATCCTGGGCACTCCAGCGATTGCGCGCAATCGCTGAGCCATTAGATGGGTGCAATTCAAACCTGTACATCCCCATTAGATTGAAAATGTTTATCAAAATACTTGTGCGTGGTACAATCGTTTTCCTATTTATGTAAGTAATATTTAGAGAGATCCACTTAT
>JAJFMC010000273.1 GCA_021772365.1 Chlamydiota bacterium | reverse complement strand
TTTAATGCCCCACATTCTAATACTCGATCCGTTGCTGAACTTGTTCTAGGGCTTACTGTAATGCTCCTTCGTGACATTTTTCCAAAGTGTATAGCTGCACATAGGGGGGAATGGCTTAAATCCGCTTCGGGGAGTTTTGAGGTCAGGGGAAAGTCCATTGGCATCGTGGGTTATGGCCATATTGGGTCTCAAGTGTCAATCCTTGCTGAGTCCTTGGGTATGGAAGTTCACTATTATGATATTGAAAGCAAGCTTCCGTTAGGAAATGCACGATCGCATAAAAGTTTTGAGGAACTGATTTCTTCAGTAGATGTAGTGACTGTGCATGTGCCGGAAACGCCTTTGACGAGGAATATGTTCAATAAAGAAACCTTTCGGTTGATGAAGAAAGGGGCGTGTTTCATCAATGCGAGTAGAGGAGTAGTGGTCGACATCGAAGCTCTAAAACATGCATTAGAAACTAAACATATTAAAGGTGCAGCGCTGGATGTTTTCGGTATCGAGCCGGATTCAAACGAATGCCCATTCGAATGCCCGTTACTCGGAGTAGACAATGTCATACTCACTCCACATATTGGCGGTGCTACAGAAGAAGCTCAGTTGAGTATTGGATTTGAGGTGACAAAAAAAATGACAGACTATGTCGAATTCGGTAGCACAATGGGAAGTGTAAATTTCCCTCAGTTGTGCTTAACACCACATTTGGGAAATAGTCGAATCATTCATACACACTACAATATTCCCGGGATGTTGAAACAGGTGAACCAACGAATTGCTGATGAAGAAATGAATGTGACGAGTCAGTACCTTTTGACAAACGAAGATATTGGGTATGTTGTTCTTGATGTTGAGGATGGAATACCTGATCTTTTGATTTCTAAACTGTCAGATATCGAAGGGACAATATGCCTGAGGATTCTCCATTAAGTATACCCAAGAAAGTTGAATAATAGGAAACGCGAAGAAGGGGTCATATTTTTAGTCATAAGTAATTGTTGACATCTAGCCACTAGAATGCCTACGAAGTAGGCCCCGAGTTTGGCGCTGTTGTAAAAAAAATGTCAAACTGGAGAAGCCCGAGGGGCTTCTCCAGTTTGATGTCAATACAAACTTATGGGTAAAAGTATGGAGGCTATACGGGCAGAACAGGGGCATTTTATTCCTATGCGTACTACTGCATCGGCAGCACATCGTCTGGCCTTCATTCAAAAAGAACCACGCGGTCCGGTCGTTGCTGTCAGCGCTTTTAATCACCCATTAAATTTAATCGTCCATCAAGTCGCTGCTGCTTTTGCCGCAGGGTGTCCCGTAATCGTAAAACCGGCAACGGAAACCTCACTATCTTGTATGCGGTTGGTAAAAATTTTTCATGAGGCAGGTTTACCGACAGAATGGTGTCAGGCTATGGTTATTAAGGATAACAACCTTGCCACGAAATTAGTGGTGGACGATCGTGTTGCTGTATTTAGTTTTATCGGTAGCGCAAAAGTGGGCTGGTATTTGCGTTCGAAAGTTGCCCCCGGAACGCGCTGCGTTTTAGAACACGGCGGTGTCGCTCCTGTTATTGTTGCTGAGGATGCTGATTTAGAAAAAACTGTGCCTTTACTGACTAAAGGAGGATTTTATCACTCGGGTCAAGTTTGTGTTTCTGTGCAACGCGTTTTTGCTCATCATTCAATTGCTAGAAAATTGGCTGACAAAATAGCAGGCGAGGCTGAAAAGCTCGTTGTTGGTGATCCCACACTACCGGAAACCGACGCGGGACCTTTAATTAGAAATGCGGAAAATGACCGTGTAGCCTCCTGGGTTGAAGAGGCTGTTAGTGCAGGAGCCGAATTATTGTGTGGCGGCAAAAAAATCTCAGATTCCTGTTACGCACCAACGGTTTTGTTTGAGCCGCCAATGGATAGAAAGGTCAGTCAACTAGAGGTGTTTGGACCTGTTGTTTGCGTTTACAGCTATGAAAATATGGATGATGCTATCGATCTCGCCAATAGTTTACCCTTTGCTTTCCAATCCGCCATTTTTACTGAAGATATAGATAGAGCGTTGCGTGCATTTTCGCGTTTAGATGCGTCAGCTGTGATGGTGAATGATCATATAGCATTCCGCGTCGATGGGATGCCTTTTTCCGGTTTACGGCAATCGGGACTTGGTGTTGGTGGTATTTCCTATTCTATGGACGAAATGCAAATTGAAAAGTTAATGGTGTTGCAGTCGAGGGAGCTCTGATGTATATTTAATGGAGCTCAAAATTGACACAGGGACGAGGAAGCAATGAAATACCTAAAGGATTTATTGAAAGGGGCTTCAAATATCGAAGTTAAGGGCAATCGGGATATCTCTATAAAAGGGGTGTGTGCTAATTCGAAAACTGTCGTTCCCGGAGATCTTTTTATCGCAAAAAAGGGGATGAAGACTGACGGTACAAAGTACATTCCCGATGCTATTAATGGAGGTGCAGTTGCTATCTTGACGGACCTTTATGACTCAAATCACGCGCATATCACACAATTGATCACTTCGGATATTGCTCTTGCGGAGACATCTTTAACTAGCGTATTTTATGCTCGACCTAGTCAACGACTTTTTATGGTAGGTGTGACAGGGACGAATGGTAAGACAACGACGGCATATTTGATAAAATATCTCCTTGATAAACTTAGAGGGTCATGTGGACTTATCGGTACTGTTGAATACAACGTAGGAGATCGATCAATTCCGGCCAACCAGACAACTCCCGATGTAACGACCAATCATAAACTGTTATGGCAGATGGCAGAGAATCGTTGTCAGTCCGCTGTGATGGAAGTGTCTTCCCATGCTCTTACACAAGGGCGTGTTACGGGAATTGATTTCGATGTTTGCGTCTATACTAACTTGTCTCAGGATCATTTGGATTACCACCACACAATGGAAGAGTACGCTTCGGCAAAAAGTGGTTTGTTCCGTGAGATGTTGAATATTCCTAAAGATGAGTGTCGTTCTAAATCCGTCGTTGTGAATCGTGATGATCCTTATGCAGGGCACATGGTAAAGGGATGTACCGTTTCACAATTTACCTACGGGATCGATTCTGAAGCTGATCTTATGGGCAAAGACATTTCTTTTGATGGTGCTCACACGTGTTTTTCTATTTGCCATGAGGGGAAAACGTACCGTTGTCGCATTCCTCTTATAGGTCGTTACAATGTCTACAATACCCTTGCCGCTATGGGCGTTGCTTTGACACAAGGATTCTCCATTGAGCAAGTGATTGAGATAGTAGCCACCTTTCCCCCCGTTCCCGGAAGAATGGAAATGGTAACAAATTCGCTAGGGCTTAGAGTTGTCGTGGATTTTGCACATACAGAAGATGCGCTGGATAACGCGTTGTCATGCATTAAAGAGATGCAACCGGAGAGGTTGATCACA
>JAJFMC010000272.1 GCA_021772365.1 Chlamydiota bacterium | reverse complement strand
TTACGTCCTGTAATTTCGATGGGTTCAATTTTTTTTCCTTTTTTCTCGAGCTTTTTCATTTGTTTTTTCGCATTAGCTAGACGTGTTGCTACAGGTACGTACTCACCCCACATATTATTTTCTCCTTACTTTATCAATGTCTAATGAGACGAGATCTATGAGTTCGTTATCACTAAGCTCTGTAACTTTAATCTCTTCTCCACCGCTTAATATTTCTTTAGAAAGTTGTTTTTTTGATGAAATAATTTTATCTATTTCCTCCTCAAGAGTACCCTGCGTTATAAATTTATGTACCTGCACATTCTTTTTTTGGCCTATACGGAAAGCTCGGTCGGTTGCTTGGTCCTCAACGGCAGGATTCCACCAACGGTCAAAGTGGATAACATGAGATGCTGCTGTTAGGGTTAGTCCCGTGCCACCAGCCTTTAGTGACAGAACAAAATAGGGGGGACCATCTTCTGATTGGAACTCTTCAACGAGATGTTTGCGTTTTTTAATGGGTGTTCCTCCATGTAAAATCAACCCTTGTCGTCCATAAATTTCACTGAGGTACTGTGATAAAGGCTCGATGATTTCACTGAATTGGGTGAAAACGAGAACTTTTTCTTGACGAGAAGCTAGCTCTTCGCAAATTTCCCCTAGGCGCATAAATTTTCCACTAAGGGAGGCCTGATATTCCTGTTCCCCATTAAAATGCGAGGGGTGATTACAAATTTGTTTAAGACGTGTGAGTGTTTGTAGAACAACTCCACGTCGACTTTTGGGGTCAACAGTATTGAGTGCATGTTTTAGGTCGTTTACCGCAGACTGATAGTACTGCGCCTGTTCTTTTGTAAGCTGACAGTAGCTTTGTGTCTCGATTTTTTCCGGTAGATCGGAAATGATTTTCGGGTCTGTCTTCATGCGGCGTAATATGTAGGGGGCTACAAGTTTACGTAGAGTATCAAACTGTCCTCTACCCTCTTCTAATCCTTTGATATAGTCACTAAAGCGGGAAGAGGTGCCTAGTAATCCCGGATTCAAGAAATCGAAAAGTGACCAAAGATCAGAAAGTCTATTCTCAATAGGTGTACCCGTCAGAGCGATTTTTGAATGTGAGTTAAGTTTTTTTGTCGCACGACTTTGCTTGGTACCCGCATTTTTGATAGCCTGAGCTTCATCAAGAATAAGCTGGTTCCACTTAATTTCTGACAGCCATGTGTGACGGGAGACCATGGAATAGGTAGTGATGACAAGGTCGATATCCTCTAGGTGTTTTTCAGGGTTCTCTGCTATACCTGTGAGCTTTTTTTGTTCGGTTTCTGAAGGGTGGATGAACAAGAGGTTAAGCGATGGAGTAAAACGTTCCGATTCGCGTTTCCAATTTCCTAATAGAGAGGCCGGAACAACAAGAAGAGAAGGCTTTTTTTGTGCCTTCACAGAACGTGTTTTGTCAATCATAAGAAGCGATAGTATTTGAAGTGTCTTACCAAGCCCCATATCATCAGCCAGACAAGCTCCGAGTCCCAATCCGGAAAGAAGCGATAACCAGTTAACCCCTTCTCTTTGATAAGGACGGAGAGTTGCTTTTACATTCTCAAGGGCTTTCTCTTCAGGAATTAGCGATGGATCACGGATTTGCTTCAAAATGTTAGAAAGAGCATCGCCGGCAGAAATATTGACCCACGAATACTGTTTTTCAATAAATTCCTCATCTTGAAGTGACGTGGGCGCTCCTGCCAATAGACGCATACCGTCAATGAAGGAGATTTCACCATTTTTTGCATGTTTTTGTACCGTCTTCCAGTGATCTAGAGCATCTTGAAGCTTTTCGTTGTCAATCTCAACCCATTGTCCTCTAACAAAAGCTAGACTTCCCTTGGCGGAGGAGATTTCCTCCAATTCATCTTCAGTCAGAGAATATTCACCAAGAGCGACCTCTATTTTAAAATCGAGCATGGCATTGACACCGAGGGCTGCCTGTTTTTTTGAACCTATAGTCACAGAGACCTGTGGCCGCGAACGTTTTATCCACCAATTGGGAATGCGTACTGACAGTCCGCTTTCTTCGAGATTAGGTACCGAACATAACAGCTTATGGGCTTTGTCTACTGACCAAGCAAGTGGTTGATAGATTTCTCCGGTACTCACCAGGTCCTGTACCCAAGGACAGCACTCTGTTGCGTTGTTTATGGGGGTTAACAGCTTTACCAATGTTTGGCGGTTGTTGCTTCCGGAATACTGTTCAAGAGCTTTTTTTAAAGGGAGGTGTTTGAGTTTGCCCGTTACACCAAAACCCGTAGAATAAGTTGCTAAAAAAGCAAATGGCCTCTCTTGGTCTTTCTTATTTTCTGCTAAGTGAAAACACACACGGCCGACCTGCTGCCATTTGGGTGCGTATTCGCTAAGTAGGGTATGGATTCCATTTTTGCTCTTAGCAGCACTTTCCGCCCATAAATTCAGCTCATTCCACATTCCTTCTAAACGGGAAACTGTTAAATACTCCCCTCCAATAAAAGGTGGAGCACGCAGAATGAACTCATATAGCTGAGCGGCACCTGGAGCTTGTAAGGGAGAAAAGTCCTCTTCTTCGGGGAGGTGGCATAACACGGTAATATATTCTTTTGCAACATCTTGCCAGAAACGCAATGAGGGCTGTTGGTCTACATTTTTTTTGTCGGCAGCTAGAAAAAACCACCCTTCACGCCAGTCTTTAGCAATTTTTTTTTGAAGGTTGCTGAGATATTGGTCGTCTTTAACTTCGCTCACCTTATCCAAATGCAAGATCCCAGAAGGCGTGAGGCGCATTGTATAGTCTTTTTCATAGACCGTAGAATTAGATGTGCGGGGTACTGTTGATGTCATTTACAAAGGACCATATTGTTCTTAAAGTGAAGAATCTTAATTGAATATGATAAAATATTCAATAATGATTCATGATTTGAATGAAATCATTGATTTTTGACAGCTTTAACACTATCAAAAAGACAGAACCACAAAGGAGAAAAACTCGTAAAAGGGCCTGACATTCGGACATTTGAAATCGAATCCCCAATATCGGGGGCGGGTCTGCATATCTTCTTGTCATGAATTGTTTAATCTCTTCGTCGTGATCCAACTTCAATAGTTCACCTTAATGAGCGAGTCTAGAGGGAACCTAAACACCGCGAATTAGCTGACGAAATAAAAACAACGTTATTTTCTGAATTGTCAGTATCATTACCGCAATTTTCCAACGAAATGCTCACCCAGCAGACCTAACTATTACAATTCATAGTTACGCGAGCACGGCCCCCTTCTTTGATTTCGTAGATTTCCTATCCTTCGGCACGTTACACTTGATTTATCGGCATTTTATCGGCATAATGAAGAATTCTAAAGAAACTAATAGTGAGCTTATATCATGCCGACAAATTTCAAGCCCGTGTATACAATTAATTCAGCCATTGCTACACACTTAATGAAAATTGAGGCAGCTAAAGAAAAGGTGGCTTTGCTGCCAGTTAATCCAACAGTGCTAGCATCTTTGCGCGAAACAGCGAAACTATACACTACACACTATTCTACCATGATTGAAGGCAATCAACTAAAACCTGAAGAAGTTAAGGAAGTGATTCAACTTGATGGCCATTTCCCTGGTAGAGAACGGGATGAACATGAAGTTAAAGGGTATTATGCTGAGCTAGCTCAGCTTGAACAGTATGCTGCACAAAACTATCCCATAACCGAAAAAGTAATTCAAACCTTGCATGCTCTTGTAATGAGTGATGGTCGAACACGAGTCAAGACTACTCCTTACCGTGATGGACAAAATGTTATAAAGGATAGCGGTACTGGGACGATCGTTTACATGCCCCCTGAATCTAAAGATGTGCCTGGTTTAATGCGCAACTTAATATCGTGGATCAAAGAACATGAAGAATTGCCGTGTCCAATCGTTGCCGGTATCGCCCATTATCAATTTGCAACGATTCACCCTTACTATGATGGTAACGGTAGGACAAGTAGATTGCTAACCACTTTAATACTGCACCTTGGTGGATATGATTTAAAAGGCTTGTATTCCTTGGAAGAATATTACGCTAAAAATTTACTTGGCTATTATCGAGCCATTAGTGTCGGCCCATCTCATAATTATTACTTTGGAAGAGTTGAAAGTGATATCACAGATTGGATAGAATATTTTACTGCGGGTATGGCCTTTGCTTTTGAAAAAGTCGTTGCTCAGATGATTGCCTCCAGTCAAAAAGGCGAAAAAGACCACTCTAAACTTATGCGAACCCTAGATCCAAAACAACGAAAAGCTCTGGAATTATTCAAAGATTATGATGTGGTAACAAGCAAACAAATCGGTGAATTATTTGGTTTCCAACCACGCACAAATGCTGCTCTTTGTAAAAAATGGGTTGAGGCTGGATTTTTGGAAATAGCCGATCAAAGTTTTAAATCAAGAAAATACAGGTTAGCTAAAAAATTTAAACAATTGTTGGATATTTGATTAATAAAAGGGTCATAAAAGGGGTCTGGGGGTGATATTCGGACATTTGAAATCGAATCCCCAATGTTGGAGGCTGGGTCTGATGGATAGGAATTTCAATGGGGTGTGAACGTCTTTCCCGAGGGAAAGATGTTCACACCCCATTGTTTCGTGAGCTTGCTTTCAAACTAATTTATGATTATTCACAAAAACACCCTCTATTAAGAGATAGATTGAGTGAT
>JAJFMC010000271.1 GCA_021772365.1 Chlamydiota bacterium | reverse complement strand
TGATGGTTTTCGCGCTACCGATACAGCGTATCAAAATCTTATCGATGAGCGCTTCGTCGAAACTCTTGAAAAGTACGGACAGCATGTGAAAGAACAAACAATGTTGGTCTCGACTAAAGATGTTTTTGATTTAGAAAAACGACAGAATTTAGTTCTCTCAGTGCAAGAAAGGTTAGAGTCCGCCAGCATCGAAAGCCTTTGTACGTGCTAATGTTATATTGTTTTTGGTGAGTGAGTATTTACGAGATTGTTCATATCGTTGATATTTCCGTGAAGATACTGACGTAAGTTGTAACGAAATGTTCGAAAAGATTGGATCTCGGCTTCTTCGGGACTCGTCGAGATGTCGGGGGTGATAATGACATTTGGTCGTTTCCAGAGGGGAGAGTTCGTTGCTAATGGCGTCTCTTCATAGGCATCGATCAACACGCCTCGAAGCTTCCCTTTATCGAGGGTTTGGCCAAGAGCTCGTTCATCAACTGCCTTGTTATTGCCAACAACAATCAAGACAGCATCTTTGTTCATAAGCTCTAACTCGGCTTTTCCAAAATAATCTTTGTATTCTCGACCTTTCGGCATAGAGAGAATAACAATGTCCATTCGAGGGAGGATGGAGTGTAAGTTGCTGGTAGATACTGTTTTATGGCAATATGGGTGAAAGGTGCGTTTCTCCTGTACCCCCCATACATTCATGCCCAACTTACGGCATTGCTTGGTGATTTCTGTCCCTATACTGTCCAATCCAATCTGTAGTAATTTGCAATTGCGGATTTCCCACATACTCTCTTTCCACTTACAATCCCATATAAGGCCGGGAAATTTTCCGGCTTCATGCCAATGGTAAAGGTTTTTGGCGAATGACAAAATTCCTGTAACGACGAATTCCGCCAACTGGTTAATGTTGGGGGGAAGAGTGTCAGTGATTAGGGTATTGCCTTTATTTTTAATCGCTTCTAGAGAAATATGACGGTGGTCATTGCTTGGGAGGTGTAGCCATTTGAGCTGGTGGGCGTGGCTCAACTCGTCCTTGCTTAGGTAACTCCCGTACAGAATTTCCACGCGCGACCATTGTTCGGGACTGAGTTGATGGCAGGTTTCTTCGGTGAGGGATAAAAAAAGAAATTGAGGAAACTCGTTGAGAAGCTTGTCGATATCTTCGAGTCGGAGCTTAGATTGTAAAAGTATGATGTTCATACTTAGGAATTTACCCTGATTTAATCGTTTTTTTGGAATCTACCTTCATTATGGTGAATTTCCGATTGATTTCAAACGCAATTTCAGTTATATTTGGCACATGAAATTGTAGAGAAGAAAGTCTTGTACGAAAGGCTCAAGACTAAAACAAAGGTTCAACTATCATGTATGCAATCATAAAAACCGGTGGAAAGCAGTACAAAGTGACTGAGGGACAAACCATCGATGTCGAACTATTAGGCCTGGAAGAAGGGTCAGCTGTTGAATTTTCTGAAGTTTTATTCGTTTATGACGGGAAAGATCATCAGGTGGGATCACCTAGCGTTAATGGTTTCATCGTTAAAGGCGAAGTCCTCGGAGAGTCTTCCGGACCAAAAATTCAGAGCATCAAATACAAGCCTCGTAAGCGCCAAACACGTAAATTTGGCCATAGGCAGCATTATTCTAAAGTTAGAATTAAAGAAATCGCTAAAGCGTAAGATTGGGAGGAAATAATGGCACATAAGAAAGGACAAGGTTCTACTCGTAACGGAAGAGACTCCCATTCAAAAAGACTAGGCCTAAAGGCCGGATCTGGTGAATTGGTGAAAGCGGGAAGTATTCTTATTAGACAGCGTGGCACAAAATGGCACCCCGGAAAAAATGTTGGCCGCGGTAATGACGATACGCTATTTGCCCTTGCTGACGGAGTTGTTAAGTTCCGTAAAGTCAACAAAACTTACATTTCTGTAGAAACCGGCGCTTAGTCTCCGATTACTACCTATAAATAAGTTATTGAAAAAGGTGAATAAGTTACTTATTCGCCTTTTTTCTTGACCGATCAAAAAATAAATAAATGGATTGTCATCCATTTTCGTCTATTGCAAAGCTACTATCAATAGTATGTAAACTTGCAGAAATGACCAATCTTCGGAAAATCAATCAAAACTAGACTGTGTGTTGATTTACTGACAGCCTTTACAGAGCGCTGAGATTAGGTTTGCGTGCACTAGGGATTCCCATATCTCGTAAGTTCGCCTTTCACCACTAAGCTCTTTCAATGTCATAGTTTCGCAATTCAATATTTCTTAGTCTGCGTGATTAATCAATGTTTTTTACAGGATGGGTAGGATGAACAAGATAAGATATCACTATCCTGGTAATCCTTTGTACATACCGAAGTGAACTCAAATTTTCACTAACATTTCAACACGACAGAATGGCCTACCTTTGAAACCCCATTGAGCAGATATGTGAGTGTAGTAAAAAGAGATTATTTGTTTAGATAGAAATAATTTTAATCTTTAAGGAAGTATATGGTTGTACAATTCATAGGGGTGTGTTATGATTTCTTTTTAATTTATTAAGAAGCTTTGTATTATTATGTTTACTGATCGTGTGAAATTAGAACTTTCTGCCGGAAAAGGCGGGAACGGCGTCGTCGCCTGGAGACGTGAGAAATACATCCCAAAAGGGGGACCTTGCGGAGGAAATGGCGGCCGTGGTGGAAGTGTTACCATTATTGCTGATGCGCAGATCTCTTCCCTTGACTGGTATCGCAATCGCCGCGTCCTAAAAGCCGAAAATGGTGTTGCTGGCGGGGGAAACCGTAGGCAAGGAAGAAGTGGCGGTGATCTCACACTAAAAGTTCCTTGTGGGACGCTGATCAAAGACTCCCAAACTGGCGAGGTAATTGCAGACCTGACTGATCACCAGCAAGAAATTGTCCTTTGTAAAGGCGGAAAAGGGGGATTGGGTAACGATTTTTTCAAAAGCCCGACAAATCGAGCGCCTAACTACTGTACGCCTGGAAAACCAGGAATAATTTGCAAGGTTGAGTTAGAGCTGAAAATGATCGCCGACGTCGGACTCGTCGGATATCCCAATGCTGGTAAATCGACACTAATTTCTACACTTGCCCATATCAAGGTTAAAGCTGCACCTTATCCGTTCACGACGCTAAAGCCTAACTTGGGATACATCCAACTACAGGACAGTTCGCGTATCTTTATTGCCGATATACCAGGGATTATCGAAGGCGCTCATAAGAACAAAGGGCTCGGATTCGAGTTCCTACGTCACATTGAGCGGACGAAGCTATTGCTTTACGTGATTGATGCCTCTGGAATTGATGGCAGGCGACCGATCGATGACTTGAATGTACTTAGGAATGAGTTATCCAAGTATAATGAAGAGCTTCTCGATCGCCCTTACATCGTCGTTCTTAACAAGTGTGACACCGAAGAGTCGAAAGAGTTCCTCGAAGAATTTCACCAGCTATATGAGCTCGATAAGAATGCTCTTTTCGAAATCTCCGCCGTGAGCTATCAAGGCACCGAACAACTCACCGAAGCCATCCGCCGAAAGCTGGAACGATAAGTCTATCCAATTTGTCGTA
>JAJFMC010000028.1 GCA_021772365.1 Chlamydiota bacterium | reverse complement strand
GGCTCGTAATTTTTCACATTCATCGCGTGCTAATGCTGCCGCTTCTCTTGCCGATAGTGCTTGATGTTGATCTTCAAAAAAATCTCTAGTCGCGGTATGAAGGACTGCTCTGTTTTCACTTGGGAACCCCTTGATGCAATTGAGAATATCTCCTTCTTGCATTTTCTTCATTTTATCGTGGACGTTTGCCTGTTCAGCAAGCTCAACAAGAGCACTGAGTACTTCGTCAGTCACACGTTCTGTAGCATAGAGAAGTTTATAACCACAGGCTTCCGAACAGTACTGCCGCACTCGTTCTGCAGTAAGACTTCCTGAAGCTGTTAGGTCGATAGGGGATTTTGCCAACTCTTTGAGGAGCTCATATGCGGGTAAGGCAGTAAATTTGTTATTCATAATTGATTGATCTTTTGTTGAAGTCATCATGATACCTTTTGATAAACATTTTTTCCAGGGCTTAACTGGAATGTAGTAGTCAAATCTTTTTTTTGTCCATCATAAAATGAACGTTTCATTTTGTGATTCCCTCGACAGTATTAATTACAGGATGAGCTGGGTCGCAAGATAATAAGTCCCAATCACGCGTTTTTATAATGAACCAAAGCAGTATTTTCTGTGAAATAATTATTTTACCCCTGACACTTTAAATTGTTCTATTTCCATTTTGTTTTTTGAGTTTTTCAGTTTTTTTCCGTAATCATTCAACGCCAAGCCACGGAGAAATGGGGGCGCGTTGAATAATTCTAAAAATATTTTTTTACATAAATAATTATAACCAAAATTGCTGGAGTGACAGAAAAGGACTTTGGGGATATAGTAGTATTATAGAAAATACAGATAGCATGTAATTCATAGGTTTACGAATGATTGGAAGAAACGACCCCTGCTGGTGCGGAAGCAAAAAAAAATGGAAAAAATGCCACTATCCTGTTAAAGGTAAACATGTGGAGAGCGTAGAAGATATCAAAGAAAAATATTACAAAGACTATCAGATTATCATCAAAAACGAGCAACAAATCGAAGGGATCAAAGAAGCCTGCCGAGTGACCGCTCACATTCTCGATGAAACCTGTAAAATGGCAAAAGAAGGTGTCACAACTCAAGAGCTTAACGACTTCTGTCACCAACTTCACAAAGACCATAATGCCATTCCTGCTCCACTAAACTATGGATCACCTCCATTTCCTCGAAGTATATGTACATCTTTGAACGAAGAAATCTGTCATGGAATCCCTAACGATCGCCCCCTTCAAGATGGCGACATTCTAAATATCGATGTTTCTATCATCCTTAACGGATATTATGGCGACTGCAGTAAAATGGTCTGCATTGGAAATATCTCTCAGGAAAAACGCCTCGTAGTGGACGTTGCTTACGAGTGTCTCATGCGTTCTGTGGCTATCTTAAAGCCAGGTCTACTGGTTAGCCACATTGGCGATGTTATCGAAGATTATGCGCACGCTAATAGCTGTTCAGTCGTCCACCAGTTCGTAGGACATGGAGTCGGATTAGAATTCCACGAAGGCCCGCAGGTCTCTCACTGCAGGAACAATTTCCACATTCCGCTTGTCCCCGGTATGACATTTACTATTGAGCCTATGATAAATGCCGGTGTACGCGACGCTGTGATGGATACAAAGAATCATTGGACGGCTTATACCAAAGATGGCAAGGCCAGTGCACAATGGGAGCATACTGTGCTAATTACGGAATCAGGCTATGAAATCCTCACAAACTGGGCTCATTAAGAGGAGGTCGACAGTGAGGCAATAATATCATGGAGATCATCAATTTCTTGTTGATGGTTTCCCTCAAGTTCTTTTCGTTCTCGTTCCATTTTTGCGACGGACTGTTCTAGGAGTTCTTCGGTATCAGATTTGTCAGCTTTACGCGCCTCTTCCGTTTCCCTTTGCGATGTGAGGAGTTTTTCTTGCATATGGAATAAAGCTCTACGAGTTTCATCGAGAACTTCGGATTTTTCTTTAAACTGTTTCTGTAGCTGTGTGTGTTTCCCCTTCACCTTACGCAATTCAGAGGAGTCTTTATTTTTAACCTTTCCAACTAGTTTTTCTTTAGCTTCATCACGTTCGGATTGAGCTTCTTGAACAAGTTGTTGAAGAACCATCTCTTTCTCTTCTGAAGTAGAGCAAAGCTCCTCAATTTTTTGTTTTTCGACGAGCAACTCCTGTTCGCGTTCGTCAAGGGTTTGCTTGACAGCTTTTAGCTGCTGATTTTGTTCCTCTAAGACCTTGTGCGCTTTGACAATTTCATCTTTATGGTGATGTGAATGTTCTAATTGATCTTTTACTTTAAGCAAATCTTCCTGTGTTGACTCATATAAAAGGCGAATTTCTTCAAGTTCTTCCTCTAAAGAATTGTATTCTTCTGTTTTTTCGAGTAGAGCCACTTCATGAGCTTGCCTTTCTTCTTCACTATACTCGAACTGTGCTTGTGTAGTTTTCAGCTGTTCACTGGCATGTGTCAGTTGCCCTTCGAGAGAAGAAATTTCTTTATAAGCCAGCTCGAGTTCTGCTTTATCGACTGACTCTTTAGGAACACGCGTCTCCTCCCGCAAAGAGCTTATCTGAGTTTCAACTTTCTGATACTTATGACGCCAGTCGAACACTTCCTGTAAGAGTTCATCATTTCGAGAGTGTGTCGAAGCTAGTTCTTCACGGACGACCTGCGCTAGGCGTTCATTCGAAGCTGCTCGGCCTTTGTGCTTGATAACTTCATCCTCAAGGTCTCTGATATTTTTAGCTAAAAGCTCTTGATTTCTAGCATAACTTTCTTTTTCAACATTTAATTTTTCATCCAGTTTTAACAAGTTTTCTAAGCGGCTTTTAGATTCTACCTGGAGAGAGTCAGTCAGAGCAGAGACTTCCTCAAAGGATAATGCAGTGATCAGAAACGAAAGAGACGCTGAAACTCCTAGACCAGCACACCATAGTCTTTCGGAAAATTCAAGATCGACAAAATGAAATGCTATAACTCCTAAAAGAAGCCCCATTGAAATTGCCAACCCTTTTAATTTCCACTTCCAGCATAAAGGGACCCCCATCATTAGGCAAATCGCTAAGTTTGTCTGCATGGGATTGGGTTTCATCATACTGACTAGGAGAGTGAGGAGGGTGACAAAAGGACCAGCAATAGCCCATAACTGTATCTGTTGCTCTATATTTTTTTCTTTAATCTGCACGTTTCGATCCTTCTACTTTCATAATTTGGCAATCTAGAACCTATTCAGGTATATCATTATGCCCTCTTAAAAAGTTTATGCCATTAATGGTTTTTTTTTACCAGGCTCTAAATGCAAAACAAGTTGATTTTTTAATCAATTCAATGTAACATTTATACAATCTGAAATACATTTTAATAAGGTCTTAATAAATCAATGTTACGATTGGCCTTCAATTTAAAAAAACAAAATTCTTAAAGGAGTAAAAACATGGCTATTCAAAAACTAGATACAAAAGAAGCCTTTAATACAAAAATTAACGATCTGACGACTGCTGCTGGTGATAATGGGAAATGGATTCACGACGACATGAAATGTGCAACAAAAACCGGACGTTTTTGGCGTGTTCTTTCAAGCTTACTCCGCATCATTGGAGTTGACGTATTCGGGCATGTTCGTGTGAACAATGTCGCCGAAAAAATACTAGACTTCGCAAAACTAAATAAAGATTACTTGAATGCAGACAACGCAGGTAAACTTCTTGGCGTAATGTCAAAACTGGATACAAAGACTCATAAAAAATACCATAAAACTGTTGAGAACATGAAGCTTGCTGTTAAAGGACTTTTACCTAACGAATTGATCAAAGAAACAGTCATCGCGTCAGCAGGCGGCCCCCCACCACCACCACCACCACCAGCAACTGGCTTTATGGAAGGGCAAAATAAGAACACGGGTGAATGTAAAAATAAAGATAAAACAACGACAGGTA
>JAJFMC010000270.1 GCA_021772365.1 Chlamydiota bacterium | reverse complement strand
CATGCTTTGCGATAGTACTGTGTTTGTCGTCGGTTGAAGCCTGTAGGAGTACCTGGATGTTTGATGTGATATATTCGTCAATGTCGCCGCTGACTCTCAAATGATTCGTTTCTACAGTCATGATTTAATCCCTCCAAAAATGATTGATATCCACACCTTTTTCTGTAAAATTTATTTTTTTCGCAACCTTTTTTGATCATATTGAAATAAATTCTGCTCTTGATCCACTCGTCTACCCCATGTACAATTTCCAAAAATCAGGAGAAACGAATGATGGACCTACACCCCCTCAGACAATGGTTTTTAGATCATAAACGTGACCTTCCATGGAGAGAAAATCACTCTCCCTACCGTGTATGGGTCTCAGAAATAATGCTACAACAAACACAAGCATCTGTTGTTATTCCCTACTTTATTCGTTGGATGGAATGTTTTCCCACCATAGAACATCTAGCGGAAGCTCCACTCGAAGATGTTATCAAATTATGGGAGGGGCTAGGATATTACACTAGAGCACGGAACTTGCATGAGGGTGCGAAACACATGATGAAACATCATGCGGGCAGCTTTCCTTCTACTACAGAAGAATTAAAGTCAATCAAGGGTATCGGACCCTATACCATAGGAGCTATCCAAAGCTTTGCTTTTAACAAAAAAGCTGCTGCTGTTGACGGTAATGTGATTCGTGTCATTACACGCCTATTAGGAATACCTGACGATATGGCTAAAGCAAAAAATCAAAAAGTGCTGCAGCAAGAAGTTTTTCGTCTACTACCTGATTTTGAACCATGGGTCATTAGTGAAGCACTCATAGAATTAGGTGCTACCGTGTGTAAAAAGAAAGCGTTATGCCATCAATGTCCTATGAACACTCAGTGTTACGCAAATCTTCACTTTAAGGTGGATGCATTTCCAGTGAAAATAAAAAGAGTTCAATACACCACATTACACCGGTCAGTCGTTGTCATCCTTTGCGAAAATTCTGTTTTACTACAAAAAAGAGAAAAGGGCGAAATTATGGAAGGATTATATGAGTTTCCTTACTTTGAAAATTCTGCAATAGATTCCATTACCCAAGAGGTACACAAAAAACTGTCTTTAGAAGCGGAGCTAATAGATGAACTGCCAAAAGAGTCTCACTCATTTACACGCTATCGCGTTCACTTGTACCCTGCGATTTTAAGTGTAAAAAATAATTTTGAACCTGAAGGGTATGGATGGTTTCATTGTAATGAAATATTTTCATTACCGTTTTCTTCAGGACATAAACGGGTATTGTTATCAGCAAAGTCTCATTTACAGGGGTAGGAAACTCAATACTTTATATTCATTCTTTATTTTTAATTTCAAAACGAATAGAATGTCCTATTTAAATGAAGGAATGAGAGAGCATTATCCAAAAACCATGATACTAGTCTTTTTACTATTCGCATTATTTGCTAGCGTCTTCACCATAGGAAAAACAGCCCTGGAATTTTCCCAGCCTTTTTTTCTTGTAGGTACACGAATGCTTTTCGCTGGCGTCCTCCTTCTTACCTATGAATATTTTAAACATCCACAAAAATTCCGGTTAAGAAAACAGGATTTTTGGCCTATCCTAAAACTCGCCATCTTTAATATATACCTAACGAACACTTTCGAATTTTGGGGGCTTCAATACCTCTCTTCATTTAAAACCTGTTTTATTTATAGCTTGTCCCCATTCGCTTCAGCTTTAATCTCCTATTTCGTGTTTTCCGAGACTATGACAAAAAAAAAATGGATCGGACTCACCATTGGATGTATTGGATTTCTACCCATCCTATTTTCTAACGAAGGCGGAGAAGACTTATCAGGGAATTTTCTCTTCTTCTCATGGGCAGAGATTGCTGTGCTATTAGCATGCCTAAGTAGCGTGTACGGTTGGATCCTCCTCAAAGATATTCTAAAAAGCCGTCAACATAGTCCCCTTTTTATCAATGGCATTAGCATGCTCATAGGCGGTAGCTTCGCTCTCGTACACTCAGGTTTTACAGAATCGTGGAACCCCATCCCTGTCACCAACTACTTCAGCTTTGTGGAATGCTGGCTGACATTAATCGTTGTCTCGAACTTTGTATGTTATAACCTGTATGGACACCTCTTGAAGCAATATTCAGCAACATTTCTCTCTTTTGCTGGATTTACCACCCCGATGTTTACAGCAATTTTTGGGTGGATTTTCTTGAGAGAAACCATTAGTACAGAGTTCTATATCTCTGCATCGATCGTTTTCACGGGACTCTATTTGTTCAATCAAGAAGAACTTTTACATAGTAGTGCTCAAGGTTTGCTTTTTAGCAAAAAGAAAGCTTCCGCGATTGAACAGTCGTAAGTTTTGGGTCTTAGTAGCCTAACAAGCTTGTTCTCAGTATAATGACGAGGGTCTCCAAGCTTGATTTTGGATAATCGATGTTTAAAATAACTCAACCAAATCTTTCTCTCATTACTATCCATTAGCTGATGCAAACAGGCTTCAGATGGGAGAATGTCTGCGTTGCCATTGATTAGTGCAATGGCACAGACAATAGGGTCAGATAGTGGCATGGCAGTGCGTGGATAAATGGCCTTTCCATTATCAGAGTGAATGCTATATTGACACTGCCACTCTTTTAAAGCTGCTACAACAATGTCTGCTTCACAATAGCTAAGAAAAAGATATTGTGTATTTTTAGATGTATCTACTGGTTGTAACTTCAGTACATACATGCCTTGATAAAGGTTTTCACATGCTGATGTTTTCACTTTGGGCCACTTCATGCTATCATTGATGGAATCAAGTAAAACTTTTCTACTAATTCTCTTATTTATCAGAAAATGTGAGAGCCAAATAGAATCAACCATTTTTGATCCTTCAATCAATTTTGAAGCTCGCACTGCAGCAAACAAGTTTTTATCAACGATCTGTATCGATATAGAATTTTTAATACTGAAGAATTCATTCATTTGAATACTTTTAAGTGTCAGTAATGCCGGCCAATAACCATTTTTCAATTTATTTTGATTTGCGTTTTCAAGTAAAACCTGAGACTGTAATCTCTGCTGGGATTGCAATGTTTGAATGGACTGAACCTTCAAATCAAGATTAGGTTTGCTTTTCCCACGAGCTTCACTTCCTAGTGCTTTTAAACATTTGTCTACGACACATTCTATTGCCACTTTATCTTTTCGCCTGAGCAGGTCTTTATATTCAAGGAAGACTGAGTTTTTATAACCGATAAGATTCATTTCCACTGATGGTGTTGGTGATAAGCTTGATAATTTGGTCATTTTATGTTGGTCGACTTGTTCAACCAGAAGTGACATGTACTTTTTCATTAACGCTTGCTTGCGCTTATCGCTATCCTGGAGGATTTCAAGAAAACGTTCGCGACAAATTTCAAAAATTTGACGCTTTGCCATTAACGGAAGAAGTTCACTCAGTTGTTTGAGCTGATTTTGCTCTGCTTGTTCTATGACGTGCTCACCTGTTAAAGGTAGAACCCCCTCATTCCACTCCTTCGGTACAAAGAAGTTAAGACGTTGCGTGCCTGATTTGGCTTTCCTACACCGTTCACCAGCTTGTTTCAGCTCTGTGATCGTACAACCTTTATCAATTAATACATCAACTTTACAGTACTTTGGAAAAGGTAAATCTGATCCACGACTTCTAGCTTGGTCGACAAAGAAAAATGTCTCTGTATTTTTATGTTTCGATTTGTCATATACCCAAGTAATTCCTTGTCGATCAATTGATTTCCATTTCGATTCTTTGATTTCCCAGTAAACGACTTGTTTAATAGCTGAACGGGCTCCCTGTAATATCAAAGACGAAATATTCATATTAGTGGAATCTTCGCTAAGGCAATCGACAAGCAATGCATTAGGGTCTATGAGGCCATGCGCCATTTTATCATTAGCTACTGTCTGGAGGTAGTCTTTCATTTTTACTGAATCTGGACATGGTTTTACAGAACTACTTCTGATAAGGTTTTTGGTACTTTCCATAGATTTACTGGGTATAAAGTTGTCAGACATTCTAGGATCCATACCATCTTTATTAAAAGGTGTTGCTGTGAGACCAACAACTCTTTTCATAAAATGTTCTAAAGTTCCCACCGTGAATTTCAGCATTTGGGTATGCAATTCAATTCTTGGGAGGTGATTTTCAACAGCTAGCATTAGTCTAAAATGAAGGTTACCTTGTAGTTTATATAACCCTATTTCCCATCCTTCTTTTTTCTCTAGAATTCTTCGGAGATCTACAACTTCGGCTCCGGGTCCCAACCATTTTTTTGCATAGAGTCGAGAAGAAAAAACATAGGGGCCTAAGATTTTTCTTAAATATCCAGTCACTTGGTTTTCTGAAGGCTTTACATTCAGTCCCCATAATAGCGTTAAGGAAGCAACCATTTCTAGTTGACTAAATCGACATTTTGGATCGGGTTCCTGCGCTGCAATATAAGGTACGACCATATCACCTTCGCTATTTGGTCCGTAATGAACGAGGTAGCGCATTATTAAACAATGAGGTAGAACAACCTGTAGCATTCCTCTTAACCATTGTAGTTTCTTAAAAGAGGGAGAGTGAATACTAACTCTTTTCAGTGCATTAGTTAACGTAGGATTTTCGATATTTCTGTCTATGTGCAAAAAGAGTAATACTTGATCTTTTGATAGACCATTCACTAGTGGAAGCTGCCCATTGTCGGAAAGCTTTTTCACCAAATGTGGAAGAATCTTATCACGGTACAATTCTTCATTGATCCTTCCTTTGAAGAAAGAGGGGGGTAATATACCAATCAACGATTCAAAGGTTGTTGAAAGGAGTTGTTTTTTTTCTTCACTGAGCCCATAAGTTTTTCCAAGAGCCCAATGAATTTGTTCTTTAGCGGCAGCATCAACTTCATCGAGTAAGATAGAACAGCTAGATTTCATCGTTTTAATGATTGATCGTAAGGCTGGTATTTGTGAATTTTCCGGCGAACTGCCTTTCGCTATAAGAGCTGAAAAATATGCTAAAATAATTGAGGACATGTCAGCGACCGTTGCTATGATGGGAGTTCGATTCCTTTTCGCTTCTTGCAACAATAGGTTTAGTTCATCGAGTTTATTCCACACATTCGCACGGGTAAGCTCTATGCGTCGAATAGACAGTGCCTCGCTAGACTCTGAATTTGAAGAAAGATTTTG
>JAJFMC010000269.1 GCA_021772365.1 Chlamydiota bacterium | reverse complement strand
TAAAGAAAAAGCACCTGATGTAAGGTTTCAAGTTAATCTATTCGAAATCAATGATGGACGTGTGAAAGTTCATGCTGAGAAAGGGTTAGCTTTAAAAGCTGAAGCTAATATACCGCAGGCGACTCTAGAGAACTTGGGTGTCGAAGGTGAAGGGTTGACAGCGCAGGACCTTGTCAAGGCCATCATTAAAAAAGTGATCAAAGAAGTGGATCTTACAGTAAGTCTTCAAAGAGCAGATGAAGAAGGTAAAAAAGAAGACAAAGATTCTGAAGAAAAGAAAGGGCTTAGCGGTAAAATTCAGAAACTCCTAACACCCAAATCTAAAAAATAGATAGAAATTATGAACTTTGAAACTCCTCCGATATTCCTTGTTGGTGCTGAACGGTCCGGAACCACTCTTCTTCGGCTTATGTTATCTCATCACCCCAAAATATCTTTTTTGAATGAGAGTGAGTATATAGTCGACTATATCACTGAAAATGGTGAATTCCCAAATGATGAAAAATATTATTGTGAAGTCAAAAAAATTCGAAATTTCCCTCGTGATAAAGTGAAATTGACTCCCAGCCTTTCATATCAAGAACTAGTTACAAGTATCCTAATCCAGCGCAAACAAAAACCTTGTTTCTAATTAATAAATACGGACTTACACTATACTTACAATCTGTTGCAGCAAAACGAATTCCCTCAGAAAATTGGAAGCAAAGTGTTCGCGAGAGAATGTGGGAAGTAGATAAAAAACACATAAAGTAAACTGTGTGAATAGTTATTAGTTCTCATAGCAAATAGCTCCATGGAGTTGTTTGCAAACAAATCAACTTTATGTACATTGTTCACGAATTATTTAATATGCAGGGGTTTATGTATGACCGGAACTTTTGAAAGAAGAGATTGATCAATACGAATCGTTAGAAGATATTCCTGAAGAAATAAATGAAAGGGCGAAGCGTCGTACCTACTACCATTATCATACCCAGCCTAGAGAAGCGTATTGTATGGGTTGGGGCGATATATACTGCTCGCACTTCAATGTGAGAATTTTGCCAAAGGGAAAAGCGTATCTTGCGGACCAACTAAAGAGAGCTGGGTCCTCAATTCCCCTTAATATTGCAGAAGGTGCAGGAGAGTTTTCTTTAAATGAAAAAATTAGGTTCTATCGAAGGGCAAAGCGTTCTGCCACAGAATGCGCAAGTATTCTTGATGTTTGTTGATGTCTAAATATAATTGAAGAAAAACGATACATTAGCGGTCGAGAGCTATTAATTCGCATAGTTTCAATGCTAATTAAACTAGCTCAATCTAAAAAATAATCGGGCACGGGTACGATTCCCAATTCTTCAACTTGTTTGGATATATCTTATTTTGAGGTAGCTTTTACCAAACTGATTAAATTGGGTGTTATTTTTGCTATCAATAGCCAACCTGGAATGGCTACTTGGGTGTTTCAGTTGTGATCAGTTTTTACTGATGAACAGAGCAAATGACCTTGACGGTTTCATCGATTTCGCCGAGGTCAATGTCTCGTACTTTGAAATGTGTGTTTTTAAGAACTTCGATCCTGATGATACGGCTCAAACGCGTCGTTTTAGAGTCGTCGGTTATCTCCTCAAGTTGCGTGAATGTTCCCCCGCGGTTGAGGTGAATTTCTGATGAAATGATCTCATCTCTAAGAGTGACTTGATCGATTTTGTAGCCCTGAATTACCATCTCACCATTTCTGGTATATCCCACTAAGTGGGGTTCTACCACAAAACGCTTAAGTTCTCCGGCATTAGACGGGTCGATGATAATCTCAAGCACGCTTTTATCTTTGATGGCTTTACATATGGGCTCAGCCAAAACATTTAGAGACTTATCATGCCTGTTCGCACGGATAGCGACGTCGATTTGCATGGTGAAAGGCCCTGCGCCGATATCGATCGCAGAAAGGGAACATGTCATGGTAATGAACAAAGTTATGTAGAGAGTGATTAGATGTTTCAACAGGTAGCCTCCTTGGTGCTGGTCACTAACAGCATTATACAAATGGATCGTTTCTTGACAAATTTGAGTCTATCCTTAAGAAATAGGGGTATGTTCATGAATCTCTAGAGGGAAAATTTGAATGGATTACATAACTCACTTATTATCATTACTCAATAATATTGTATGGGGCGTTCCCATGATTGTGATGATATTTGGTGTAGGTTTATATCTCACTATAGGCCTGCGGTTTATGCCCCTCTTTCAGATTATTTCTGGGGTAAAGCTCCTGTGGAGTGGACGGCATCCCGAGGGTGAGGATATACGTGAAGGAGAGATTACTCCTTTTAATGCTCTAATGACCTCGCTATCAGCAACCATCGGTACGGGAAATATAGCAGGTGTCGCAACAGCCATTTACCTGGGAGGGCCTGGCGCACTATTTTGGATGTGGTGCACGGCACTCGTTGGAATGGCGACGAAATACTCCGAAGCTGTTTGTGCTGTGAAGTATCGCGAAAAAGATCAGTATGGTTTACGGATAGGCGGCCCGATGTATTACATTAAAAACGGACTGTCTAAAAGATGGTCATGGCTAGGCACCGTTTTTGCTATATTTGGATCAATTGCGGGTTTTGGAATAGGAAATACCGTACAAGCCAACTCCGTTGCCAATGCCCTGGAAGTTAACTTTAGTATCCCTCCTCTGTTCACAGGGCTTATTATGATGTTTTTGATTGGACTTGTCTTAATAGGTGGAATAAGACGTATTGCCGTTGTAGCGGGGAAACTTGTCCCTTTTATGGCTTTTTTCTACCTTGGAGCAGGCCTGACAGTCATTTTTCTTAATCTATCTGCAATCCCTTCAGCTATTTCGTTGATTATAGAATCCGCATTTTCTTCTGAAGCGGCCACAGGAGGAGCCGCTGGTGCGACGGTATGGGCAGCGATGCACTATGGTGTTGCCCGCGGAATATTTTCCAACGAAGCAGGACTGGGTAGTGCCCCCATTGCTCACGCAGCAGCACAGACACACAATCCCGTAAAACAAGGGCTCATAGCGATGCTTGGAACCTTTATTGATACCCTGGTTCTTTGTTCGATAACAGGACTCGCTATCATTGTGAGCGGCACTTGGGATTCAGGAGTAACCGGTGCAGCTCTTACATCTAAAGCGTTTGGTGATGTATTGCCGGGAATAGGAAATTATATCGTTGCCATTTCCCTGTCGATTTTTGCCTTCACGACCATTTTGGGGTGGAGCTATTATAGTGAGAAATGTGTGCAATATCTTTTTGGGGTTCGAGTCATCTGGCCGTACCGATTTATTTGGGTAGTCTGTGTGTTTTTAGGGGCGACCAGTTCATTAGATTTTGTCTGGCTTTTGGCCGATACGTTGAATGTGATGATGGCAATTCCTAACCTGATAGCATTGGTTCTTCTCAGTCCCGTTATTTTTAACCTGACTAAAGAATATTTTGTTTTTAATAAATAAAATATGGTTCTTGGACCCCGATTGCCACCCCAAACCGCAGCTAAAACTTCTTTGAGTGCGTCAGATACGACTGTAGCGACGCAGGGAAAGACTCCGTCTTTTCCAAGGAGTTACAGGAAGTAGATGGCGTGCTCAAAAAAATTTTAGCTGTGTA
>JAJFMC010000268.1 GCA_021772365.1 Chlamydiota bacterium | reverse complement strand
GAGATGAGCTTGTTAAAGAAATGCTCGATATGGAGATGCTTGAAATAAGAAAAAAACTCGTCTCTCTACCTAAAAAAAAGGATGAATATGCAATACCCACCATTAAAATTGAACAAGAACTTGATGGTGGGCTACTCATTTGGGACTATGGAGAACCCCAGAAGTTTGCAGGAAGTAACTCTGACAAAACAGAAGATTCTTTAGATGATGAATTCGTATTAGTAAGTGATGAGGATGAAGATCCTTTTCAGTAAATTTATTCTGGACAAAAAAATCCATACAATAAATACCCATTATGTATGGAACTTACTTATGGGACACATCACCTGATATTGGTTATAGGGGTTTTGATCGCTATAGCATTATGGCTCAAAGCGTTGCTGCAACCTATTCGCCTAGCTCCTCTTATCGCTTTTATTTTGATTGGAACATTATTGCGGTTTTTTTCGGATCAGACACACTTATTTCCGGAGTCTCTGCCCGAAACGATACATCTTCTGGGTGAGGTTGGAATCGTAATTATCTTATTTAATGCTGGGTTAGAATGCCAAGTCAACCGACTATTCGCCCAATTTCGTAAGGCTAGTTACCTGGCAATTTCTAATGTTGTTTTTTGTGCACTTCTCGCTTTTACCGTTTCTTATTACCTATTAGCACTCCCTCTTGTCGCTTGTTTGTTCATATCTGTAGCGATGACTGCTACAAGTATAGGTGTTACAGTCTCTATATGGAGAGACATGGGGCGAGAAAAATCCGAAGAGGGCGAATTGTTAATGTCCCTGGTGGCTATTGACGATATCATAGGAATTTTGCTGATGGCACTTCTCTTTGAGGTGGCTCCGTTGTTACATCAGGAAAATTCAGGTATT
The DNA here is from genome assembly GCA_021772365.1 of Chlamydiota bacterium. Classification (GTDB taxonomy): domain Bacteria; phylum Chlamydiota; class Chlamydiia; order Chlamydiales; family Criblamydiaceae; genus JAJFMC01. Next base: position 2,825 of record JAJFMC010000268.1, on the reverse strand, counting down.
ATTTGGGATACTTTGGTGACGACACTCATCATTTTTTCATTTAAGTTTACCTTGTTTGTTTTGATTTGCTCAATATTTTCAATCTATATTGAACCACGATTAATGAACTGGATCTCGATAAACGAAATCAAACCCGACCGTATTATCACTATTCTGAGTCATGGTTTTATCATTGCAAGCATAGCGGGTTTTTTTGGTTTTTCCCTTGCTTTAGGTGCTTTTTTTGCAGGGATAGCCTTAAGTCACGATAAAAAAGCTGTACGTATGGAATCAGCTTTTAAAACGTTTGAGGAATTTTTCGGGCCATTCTTTTTTATCAATATAGGATTTCTCATTAAGATATCCATATTTTCTTCGGAATTCATGGTGATTACGTTAATATTGATTTCTGTTGCTTTTGTAGGGAAATACTTAGGAACATTTGTCCCAGCAGTGACTAGTAACATTAGTATGTATACCGCCTCAATATTGGGTTTTAGTATGATTCCCCGTGCCGATATTGCTCTCGTGGTGATGGAAAGGGGAAAGAGTTTAGGAAGTTGGGCAGTGAATGAAGAGGTCTATTCCAGCATGGTTGTTGTTGCTCTTGCCACATGCTTGGTACCCCCTTTGATCATTTATCCCCTCTTAGAAAGAAGTAAAATAAAAAGGAAGTAGAAAATGTTGTGGAATGACAAAAAATTCAGGTTTCTTATCTTTGCATGCGTACTTGTAGGGGTCTTTGAGTTCTTATCCCTTGGTGGAATTCATCTGCCTAGAATTGTCGCTATTCCATTGTTTCTAGGGGTTATTATTGGTGTTGGTCATGAGACGCTGTATCACGGCTTTCAGGCTCTGATACGTTTCGACTTCACCAAGATCACTTTATTGATGGTCATTGCAGCTGCAGGAGCATTTTATTTAGAGAAATATGAAGAGGCGGCTACCGTCATCGTTCTCTATACCTTAGCGGAAAAACTTGAAGATATTGGTATTGCCAAAAGTAAATCTGCTTTTGATGCCCTTTTGAGTCGTATGCCCAAAGAAGTGATCATTAGAGGAATAGAACATTCTATCCCTTTGGATACTGTTTGTGTTGGGCAGGTCATGATCATTAAACCCGGCGAAATAATTGCCCTCGATGGTGTCATCGTAGAAGGAGCCTCTTCTGTAGACGAATCAACTATAACAGGTGAGCCAATTCCTAAAGATAAACGCGTAGGAGACTTGGTTTTTGCAGGAACCCTAAATACTCATGGATATTTGGAAGTCAAAGTGACAAAACTTTCTAAAGATACCGCGCTTTCAAAAATTCGCGAACTCACCTTTCAGGCGACGAAATCTAAGGCGAAGACACAACAGTTCATTGAGAAATTTGCCAAGTATTACACACCTTGTATCATCGGTTTAGCTTTAATCTTAGTCATGATACCGCTGTTCATCCCTGGGCAGTCTTTCAATTTGTGGTTTTTGGAAGCTTTGACGCTGATAGTGATTGCTTGCCCATGTGCACTCGTCATATCTACCCCTGTATCTGTCTACTCCGCAATCGGTAATGCCTCTAGAAAAGGTGTGCTCATCAAAGGTGGCCGTTATCTAGAGTCTCTAGGAAATATAGAAACCATAGCTCTCGACAAAACCCGTACACTGACAATAGGTAAACCTCACGTCACAGATGTCATCCCGCATGGCCAACAATCAAAAGAAGATCTCCTTAGCTGTGCTGCAGGTATCGAAAAACTTTCCGAACACCCCCTTTCCTTGAGTATCATCGAAGCCGCAGAATCAGAAGAACTTGATTTACATGAGGTAGAAAATTTCCAAAGTGTTATGGGAAAAGGAGCAAAAGCAGAGTGTTTAGTATGTGAAAGCCGCCATCATTGCATTGGAAAGTTACAATTCATCTTAGAAGAACACGAAGTTCCTGAAGAAGTTGTCGAACTCGTAGAACAGCTGCAGAATGAGGGGAAAACCGTAATCGTTGTGAGCACCGACCGCGAAGTTGAAGGGGTGATTGCACTTGCTGATGAAATTCGTGAAGAAACACCGGAGTTTATCAAAAACCTCAAAGAGCATAGAATACATACCGTCATGTTGACTGGTGACCACGAAATTACAGCAAAAGTTGTTGGTGACGAGTTGGGCATTGATGAAATTTATGCAAACCTCCTTCCAGAAGATAAAGCGACAAAAATTGGAGAGCTCCTTCGTCGATATAATACTGTTGCGATGGTGGGGGACGGTATAAATGATGCTCCTGCACTTGCACTATCGAGCGTTGGGATATCCTTCGGTTCTTTGGGAAGCGATACTGCTGTCGAGGCTGCTTCGGTTGTCCTTTTAAACGATCGCTTGTCTCTAATCCCGGAAATGATTCGCTTAGGAAAACGTACCCTGGGAATTATCCGATTCAATACAACGTGCGCTGTATTCATAAAACTCATTTTCGTGGGCCTAGCCATTTTTGGCATGAGTAATCTAGCCTTGGCCATTTTTGCCGATGTTGGTGTGACCGTTCTGGTGATACTCAACAGTTTACGTCTCTTCCGCGATTCTTAAAGGATAGGAAATGGACTATCTAGAAATTCGAAAGCGCTTAACTGAAGATGTACGCCAAGCTATACAACGCTCAGCAGATAGACTGACCTGGAGTCGTGAGCAGGTGCTGAAAAATCAAGATATTCAATTGGGAAAAATTTGTTCTTTTGCACGTCAGCATTCTGGCTGGTATGGTAAGCGACTGCAAAATTTGCCTGACAAGGTTGGTCTCGAGCAGCTAGCACAAATACAACCTACGACTAAAGAAGAATTAATGGCGAATTGGGATAGCCTACTGTGCCGTAAAG
>JAJFMC010000267.1 GCA_021772365.1 Chlamydiota bacterium | reverse complement strand
AGGTCGTAGCCGAGTCCAATGGGGAGTTTGTCTTTCAAGGATTGGGCAACAAAGCTGCTCCCTTCACGGATTTTTGCATCGATGGGGTTGACTCCTGCGGCGTAGACTTTGATGAGGACTTCGTCATCTTTGGGGTGGGGTATTTTTACGTCTATGATTTCAATGACGTTTGGTGGTCCGAATTTAAAAATTTGCGCGGCTTTCATGGTGTCTCCCAGAGCTATGTTCAATGTGATTCATGGTTTCTGTAGTACTATTGGTGCTCATTGTCTTTTTGGACTTCTCCTAGGTCTCACGGCCCAGGCTATGATCTATCGGGGATTAGCCCCTCGTTTTAGTTGAATAGCCTTCAACAAGATTACTCTTATCTCAGCAATTCCCGCAATTATTTTTGTTTCGAATGGAACTCGTAAATCAAGTAAAGTTTGTAAGGGTTTTTTATCAAGGGTGCTATTAAGGGCTTCAAATAAATTGGCAATTTCCCTGCCGAGCAATCTAGGGCGTCGACTTTGGCAAAATTCTCACATTGTAGGGGGAGCAGTATATAACAAGGAAGACTAACAAACGGTAAGTTATTCGATAGTGATGTCGTATCCGAAAGGATTAATGATTCGGTTGGTGAGTCTTGATAGGAGAGACTCGCCACTTTTTTTAGCGTGAAAGGTCTTTTTTTTGCTGTGTGTTTGTGCCTGTATGGCTGAGTGTATGGCGTGGTAGATTGAAGAGTCTTGATTTTGCTTGTTGATCGCGAAACCTTCAATGCTGTGTCTTTCGACATTACTATTTATTTCTATTTTTTTTATGTATTCCATAAAATATTACAATAGTTTGGTTTGTATAATACATCTTAATATAATATAAATCAAATGTAAAGTGTTAATTAACTTTTATTGAGTGTTTTTTGTCATGGAAAGAAGACTATTTTGGAGGTCTTCAAGCATTTGAGTGGCGGCTTCTTTCGAGGGTAGGTGTGAATAATTATTTGGATTTAGGGGCTTTCCATAGGTCAAAGTGATTTTTCCCCCGATTTTTGGGAACTTGCTGCCGCGAGGCCAGATCTCATACGCTCCTTGTATGCAAAGTGGAACGATGGGTGCTTTGCTTTTAAGGGACAAGCTGACAACGCCTCTCCTTAGGGGGAGTAGTGTTCCATCTTCACTACGAGTTCCTTCGGGGAACATGACGACGATTTCGTTGTTTTCGAGTAGTTTTTTTGCCTGGGCTAGGGCGCGCATTCCTTCGGAGCCTGGTCCAACGGGGTGAGCATAAAGTTTTTTTAAAAAGTAGGAGAGGAACCGGTTTTTGAACAGCGTTTTGCGGGCGAAAAAATGTAGGGGAATTGGGTGTGAGATATTAACGAGAGGTGGGTCTAGAAATGAGGCGTGGTTGGGGGCTATAATACTTGCTTTAGTAGGTTGGTTTTCTAATCCTTTAATTTCTAGCGTGTAGAATACATTGATAAATGATTTAAATAGTGCTGATAATACATTATAGATCATGACTGCCTGCTTTTATAGTTTGTTTTAAATTAAATTATTATTATCAAGCAGAGTATGGTATTGAATCTTTATATTCCAAGATTTTAGCTATAATGTCTTCGATAGTAAGATCGGTTGTATCGATGACAATAGCATCTTCAGCTTGTTTCAGAGGTGAAATTTTTCGATTGGAGTCGTGATGGTCACGTTTATTTATTTCGTCAATTGTCTGTTCTAGTGTAAGGTCGTGAAAGTCTTCAGGGTACTTTTGTTTGAATTCATTATAGCGGCGTTTGGCTCGTACAATAGGATCGCCTTTAAGAAAGATTTTAACATCTGCTCCGGGAAAAACGACAGTTCCCATGTCCCGCCCTTCAAAGACCGCATTAATACCGTTAGAAAAGTCGCGTTGAAGGTTAACAAGTTTTTCACGTACTTCTTTGATTGCTGATATTTCTGAAACGTTGGAAGTGACCTCTTCACCGCGGATAATATCTGTTACATTTGTATCACTGACAAAATAGCTTCTCTTCCCTTGTCTGATCTTAATATCAAATTTGAAGGTGTCAAGGTGATTGATGACAGAGGGTGCATCGGAAGGGGATATTCCATGCTTGAGTATAGAGTATGCCAAACAGCGGTACATCGCTCCTGTGTCAACATAGATAAACCCAATCTCTTGAGCCAGCTGTTTCGCTATGGAGCTTTTTCCTGTAGCTATAGGACCGTCGATAGTAATAATCATTTTTCGTCCTCGTTAATATAGATTTAGTAGCTTATTTTAAGGAAAAAGTAGATAAATGGACAAGTAAAAATAACGGAGTCGACCATATCTAGCATCCCTCCAAGGCCTGGAAGGTGACTGCTATCTTTGACGCCAACGTCACGTTTCAGTAGAGATTCTGCGAGGTCACCAAACTGGGCGAGGATGCTGATGGCACATGCTACCCAGATGCTTTGGAAGTATGAGAGGCTGATAGGTGGAACTTCAAAATAATGGTTGATGATAAAGAAGAATACAGCGCTTGTCACTAGGGCTGTTGCTAAACCTCCAGCGGCTCCTTCCCACGATTTTTTTGGGCTAATGTAAGGGACCATTTTGTTTTTACCAAATTTTCTTCCGATGAAGTAGGCTCCTGTATCGGTAATTTTTGTGATGAGGATTAGGTAAAATAACCACCACCTTCCATCTTGAGGATCATCGGTAGGGAAGTAATAGGTGATATTTAGGACGAGAGAAAGGGGTATTGTTAGGTAAATGATCCCAAACAACGTCAGTGCTACATTATTAAATGGGTCATTTCCTTTAGAAAAATAGTAGAGGAACGAAGCTATAAGCGTGAGCCACAAAACAATTTGAGGGAGGATTTCTAGTGAAGGGTAGGTTATTCCGATGTAATCGGAAAAGACGAAGGCTAGAGAGGCAATCACACCAAGTTTTGTGAGAGGGGTGTACCCTTTCCCGTGGGCTATATGGTAGTATTCCCATTGTGCAAAGCAGATAATTGATGCCGTGAGAAGAACAAAGATGGGCCGAAAGAGCGGGTGTTGCGAAAAGCAAATCGAGAATAGGATAACGACTACGATAAACAAGCTTATTGTTAAGCGTTGTTTTATGTTACTCATATTATTTAAAAACATAACTCTCCTCAGTGCTAATTTCCTAGACGCCGTTCTCTTACTTGGTATTCTACGATAGCGTCGAATAAATGTTTAGGCCTGAAGTCAGGCCATAGGACATCAGCTACATATATCTCACTATAAGTGAGTTGCCAAATAAGGAAATTACTAATTCTCATTTCACCGCTTGTCCTGATCATGAGTTCAGGGTCATTCCATTCCGCTGTGTCTAAAAAATGGCTGATTGTTGTTTCGTTGATTTCTTCTTTCGAAAGCTCTTTTGTTTCGATTTTTTCGATGATTGTTTGCATGGCTCGAGTGATTTCATTACGGCCACCGTAATTGATAGCGAGGATAAGGGTCACGTTACTGCAGTGGGCGGTTGCTTTTTTCGTTTCGGTAATGGTGTGTCGTAATGAGGAAGAAAGTTTTGATTCATTACCAATGGTTTGTAGGCGGATACCTTCATCGATCATTTTATCTTTTTGCTCGATTAGGTAGCTCTCTATCAGCCACATCAGTGCGTCGATTTCTTCTTGTGATCGGTGCCAATTTTCTGTTGAGAACGTGTAAAAAGTGATGGCTTTGATGCCCAGTTCTTTTGCTGCTTTGACAGTGTCGATGATAATATCTGCACCTTGTTTATGACCATCATCGTGTGTAGAATTTTGTTTCATTGCCCAGCGTCTATTTCCATCGGGGATGATTGCGATATGCTTCGGTATCAGTGCAGGAGTGAGCTGTGCGAGTTGTTCTTCGGTGTAGAACTCGAGTTTTTTTTTGTGTGTGGGCGCGAACTCCTTTGACAAGTCACTGATGACTGGATGGTTCATGCGTGTGCTCCTTCACAGTGAAAGATGTCTTGCAATATGAATGTCCGTTCACGTTCTGGGCCAAAAGAGAGGATACTGACCGGAATTTTGCACAGTTCTT
>JAJFMC010000266.1 GCA_021772365.1 Chlamydiota bacterium | reverse complement strand
AATAATCACGGAAACAAATATTACCGATAGTGTGACTATAACACCGAAGGCTATGTTGACAATGGTAGAAATAAGAGTTGAAGAAACTATTGCACCCGACATCGATGCTGCTATTTGAGCCGTTGCATATTGCGAAAATGCATTTGTAGGGGAATAAGCAAGATATACTGTGAAACCTATAATATGTTGAAGGATCACTGTGCCAACACCTGAAACTGCTGAAGTCGTTCCTGCAATTACAGCAGTTGTAGCCACTGAAGCAGCACTAATAGTTTTCTTTTTACTTAAAACTTTTGTTTTTTCTGAATGGCCAACAGTTGTGGCTCTGGTTTTATGTTTAGCTCTTACAGAACGAGTTGGCTGTTGATTTTTGGATAGGGTTTTTATAGCAATTGTCTGTGTGTTATTCACTAGTGATTTCTTTCTCGACCGAACAATTGGCTCAATCATTTCTTTAGACGAGACCTTCGGAAAAATTTGGACACACACGTTAAGGTTACCTCTTATGCTATGGTAAGGTTATACTTAACGATGAAGTATTTTAAAACAAAAAGTTGGCGTGCTCTGAGATGTTTTAGTTGAGTATGCTGTGTACCTGATCATCCTACCTATCCTGCGCATCCTGTAAAAAACTCTAGATGGAATGGCATTTAGTAATCACGTTTATTCGTGATAAACTGGGGCGCGACCTATTCGGTTTTGGTGAGTTTTTTTCTGAAGAACCTTAATTATTTTATTTCTTAACGGTTCCTTACACCCGGGGCTAACAACTTCCCTCCCTGCCGGGAGGTCCTTAAGTTGACGGCAATGCCTGTTCACGGGGCTAATATTGGATAATGGAATCTTTTTGAACGAGCTCGATCGTTGATGAAGAAGTTGCTACGGCACACAATGCTGAGACGTCACTTGCAGTTTCTCCCTCTTCTGTTTGGATATGCAGGTTTTCTAACTGAATATTTAGGTTGTCGGTTAGGGGGATGATCCGATTAGTTTCTACAATATGATTTCGTAGTTTTTTGATATGGTGAAGTTTTTTATGTGCAGATTCTGCTTTAGTATTATATAGCACTGTTATTTTGGGGTTCATGGCTAAGATATGTTCAGCACTTGCTTGGCTGGCGTCCATAATGAGGATATCACAAGGTTTGAGTTCTGTTGGGGTTCCTGTAAGATATACGATGGAGATATCACGAATCAAACCTTTACAATGGAGGTTTATACCACAAATTTCGCTTCCTAAGTGGCATGTAGAGCAGTGAATTCTCTCGTGGATATTCCATGAGTTGACAAGGGAATAGACCTGTTGATGTTCTTTCCATTGGAGTTTTAAGTATTCGTAGAGGCGTGGGTGAACATAGAAAGTAATGGGTGTAGTCAGGTGTAGTGCCGAAAGTTTAGAAGAAAGGGTGTAGAGGGTATTAAGTTCTTCTAAGCTATCGGGTGTAGCTTCTGTGACAATAATGGCTTGGATATCTTGAAGGAATAGTGAGTGTTGGTGAAGGTTATCTAGAAAGTTCTTTCCTGGATTGATTACTATTCCTTGACCTTGCCAGTGAACGAAGAAGCTTTTTCGTGGTTGTGTGAGGAGGTTCTGCATGGGGTATGGTAGTGAGGAATAGCTGAGTTTATTGCTGGAAAAGAGGAAATCCGTCTTATTATTTGTTTTTCTTCGGTAGAGTTGATGGTAATCTTCTAATTGTTTTTGATTTGTCATTGAGTGGTCTTTAACTGGTACTTGCGGAAATTGTGGGGAGTCGATAGTTTCGTATAGACGTTTTGTGAGAGACTCTTCACTTTCCCAAGGTTTTGGTGAATGTGAAAATAGGTCACAGCCTGGTGGAAGGACAACGGATGCTGTTCGCCAGTCGGCGTTGGGTTCTGGTGAGGTATCTGTTTCGTATGTGTGTTTTTTAGGTGTAGATGTTTCGCTGGAGAAAAGATCTGTTTGCTCAGGTTCTTTGGTGGAGAAAATCTGACTCAGTTCCTCAAGCTCCTGTTCTCCGACAGGGATGAAATGGTGGGGTTCTTCTTGGTCGGTTGCTGTTTTTTCTTCTCTTCGATCATCTTCTGTTAATGCTTCTAGTTTTTGTTTGATGATTTGTGCTTTGTCACGTTGATCTATTGACGCATATGTTCGAGCAAGAAGAGTTAAAGTAGGGTGGTCCTCAGGGCGTATGCAGAGGGCTTTTTTTGCAAATTGGATGGCTTTGAGGTAATTATTTATTTCCTCGGAGAGATAAGCAGATGCACGAAAACAAAAAAATTCATAGTGAAGAGTATTTTTTGCTTGAAGGTATTGTTGAAGAGCTGATTTGTAGTGGTGTTGGTAGAAAGCTTCCTCACCAGTAAATAGATGCAGGAGGTTAGGGGTTAGATTGTGTTGTTCTTTTTGCTCCTCGATGAACGTTAGAATGCTTTGATTTTGATCGAGACAACTAAGTTCTTGCGTGCGTTCCAAGTATGCTTCGATATCGTAAGGTGCTTCTACTTTCATGTCGTGCCCATGTTGATATTTGGGCCTTGTTCACTTCTCCGGTCAAACTTTTGGCTAGCTGTCGTAGCCTATCTAGAGCACCTCGTTTGCCCGAAATTTTGACCGGAGAAGTGAACAAGGCCGATATTTGATTCATATTGGCGATTGTTACATATTTGAAAAAAAAGTTTAAAGCGAAAACAACCTCGATGTGTTTCCTCTCTCGCAATACCCTTTATGTTAACTTTTCGTAATCGAGAATGAATCTTTTAAACAACGCGTCATGCATATTTCCGACACAGTAAATGAAGCTGTCGAATATATCGTCTTGCTCTGTGACAGTATCTTTATGCAGGGGAATTCCCTCTCTAATAAAGAATTAATGCTTGGTGCTATGCGTTACCCTCGATAGTATTTGATTTTTTATTATTGTTTTCCTATTCTGGGCCCACCTAATGAAAAAAATTAGGATGGATTTACTATGATCCCTTATGCCAAACAATCTATATCGAAAGAAGACATCAAGGCTGTTAGCGAGGTCTTGAAAAGTGACTTTATCACTCGAGGGCCCGTCGTCAAAGAATTTGAGGAAGCTATCTCGGAATATTGCGGCTCTGATTTTGCTGTAGCGTTTAATAGCGCGACTTCAGGGTTGATTGCTGCATGCTATGCAGGTGAGGTCACTCCACATGATCGGTTGATTACGTCACCGAACACTTATATTGGAACTGTAGCAGGGGGATATTATAGGGGTACAGAACCTGTATTTGTAGATATCGATCACAAGACAGGGAATATTGATTTAGATCTCATGCAATACTCATCGGAGTACGTGTCTTCAAGGGGGAGAAATATTTATATCCCTGTGCATTTCTCTGGGGTTCCTGTAGATATGGAGAAAGTGGAGAGGATGATTTCCGATCCCGACTCCATAGTTATTGAAGATGCTGCTCATGCTTTGGGGTCAAAGTATCATGATGGAAGTAAAGTGGGGTGTTGTCGTTGGAGTGACATGACTGTATTTAGTTTTCATCCCGCCAAAAATATCACCAGTGGTGAAGGTGGGGTGGTGACGACGAATTGTGAACGTTTCTATCGACGCCTCTGTCAGTTCCGCGATAACGGTATTATCCGTGATCCTCAGCACTTCGTTGGACAGGCAACACCTTGGTACTATGAGGTTCAGGATGTAACGGGAAACTAT
>JAJFMC010000265.1 GCA_021772365.1 Chlamydiota bacterium | reverse complement strand
CAAAAACCTCCAATCCAAAAAAATCCGAGAACTCAAAGACGATCTCGATGAAGCAAAGGCTAGAATCGTACAATTAAAAACGGATATTTTGATCAAAGGTGGTGAAAAAGAGCAGTACTATCGCGATCAAATTGACGAATTCAATAGGCAATTATCCAGCTTCGAACATGAAAATACAAACCTACAGACTGAGGTGGCTGTTCGTGATAAACTGATAGAATCAAAACGACTTGAACTAGAACGGCTGAGTAAAATTTTTACTGATACGCATGAGCAGTTGCAGACAGAGCTTTTCGACAGAGAAACTGAAATTGAAGAACAGATGTCCAAAACAGAAAAAATCTTTAAGGAGCTAAGAGAAGAACTTGAACTTACCGACAATGAAATCCGTACTCCGGAAGATGTTCGTGATGCATTAAAAGAGACGAATAAAAGAATCGCTCAGCTCGAAACAATCATTGAAAATGCCAGCTACAGCTCCATCGAAGCTAACGACCAAACAGAAGAAATTTCTAACCAGCTCCTCACCAATCAGATGGAACTAGCTGAAGCACGACAAACAATCCAGAATCTGGTTTTGGAAGTGGAATCACGAGATGCTTCACACCGCATACTTGAAGGAGATTTAGAGAAATTACTCACATCGAATGATAACCACTCTTTTGCAACTCAACATTATGAAATTACTCAGAGAAAAATTATTCAAAAGCAACAAGAGCTCGAGAATGTAGAGCACAGGCTACAACAAGCTCTGCTGCAATATACTAACGAAAAATCTCGCGCAGATGAATTATCCAAAAAACTAAGTGAATTGAGTTCTTCACCACTCAACAACATGACAACATCAAATGTTGCGATGGCTTCCTATAACCAAAAAGAGTCCGGTAACTATTCAGGTGTCGTTCGACAACAAGATCGGCTGGTTAAAGATTTGCAACGAAATCTTAAAAATGTTGAGCGTAGGAATAAGGAACTAGAAAAGCTACTTGCAGAAAACCGAAGCCATGGGCAAGAATATGCAAACGATCAAACGATGAAGACTTTGAAACAAGAGCTCTTTAATTCTAAAGAGAAAGTTCGAGAATTAGAGTCTGACTTCCAACAGCTCCTCTTACAACAAAACAATAACTACGTAAAAGGAGACTCTGCAACACATGACCAAGAAATCCAAGCGCTATTATCTGAGAAAAACACACTCCTTACCCAAGTTTACGAATATCAAAACAGCATTCAAAAACAACAAAATACTATATTTCATCTTCAACAAAATTTAGATGATGCCTTAAAAGCAAACACAGAAAAGACATCTTCCCATAATGACATTGAAATTAGCAGGCTTAGAAGTCAAATTTCTCTTTTAGAAAAAAACCTTTCCGAAACTGAGGCGAATTTACAACAAACTGTTTCAATGTCAGTTGATTCTTTTAATAATAGCGGGTTAGTGGAAATGGAAGAGTTTTATGAAACAAAGCTCACACAACTCGCTACAACAAATCAAATTCTTGAAGAGCAACTTGAGGAAGCCGAAGAGTATATTAATTTGACCCAACAGCAGCTATCGAAAAATCAAGAACAAATTAATTCTCTACAAAGTCAGGTGAGTAAAATAGGCACTCCACCAGCGTCAAATAACAATGATGATGCTATCAGTCATATTGCCCAACAATTACAAAATGAAAAAAGACAACGGGAAAGTCTCGAAAAAGAACTTACGCAATTACGTGCTCGATTTCATCAATCATCTCCTCAACATTTCACACAAAAGAACCAAGCGAATGAGAATGCAATGAAGGAGCAGGTCAAAGAACTGCAACTCTTGTATAAACAGGAAAAAGATCGATCATCACAACTCGATACTCAACTGGAATCACTTTCACGAATGACTATGAACTTACAGGATGAAGTGAGGGCACACGAGTCTTCTATACAGCAAAATGATTCAGCAGCAACTCCTAGCAGGCTAAGAGCCAAAATTGCCTATCTAACAACAAGGCTTTCCCAAGAAAAATCAAAACTGATGAATTCCGAAGAAAAATTTCAGGAGATTATGCACACTATCAGCGAAATGAAAGACCGCAATATACAACTTGAACAACAACTCCACTATCGGTAGCAATCTTCTATACTCAAATAGGCTGAAGATTTGGACTGTTTTCTAGGCCTTTTTACGCCTCGCTTCGGACTCGTTCTTGCAAAACAACGCATGGTTGGCTTCGAACTCTATCCCCTTTACGACTCAAAAAAAATCTCTAGAAAACAGCTTCAACTATTTTTGCAATTCCCTCTATACTCAATGAATAATTATTTGAGCGAGACTTGGTTCGACGATCTCTATTTTAGAACTAGAGGTAAAATTCTGCTGGTTATCCTTTTGGATAAGTTCTTGGATTTCCAACGAAAATTGCCTACCGCAATCTAAACAGCGGTGGTTTTGCTTACCGTGGCGAGTATAGCCATTTCTCTTAAAGGCATCAGATCCACAATCAGGACACGAGACACTCATGGTGTCACCCCCTTTTTACCAATTATGTTGAGCTTGCCATTCAAACTTCCATAAGCTTTATGGTCATAAATTTGTAACTTAGAGTGTATAATCGGTTAACCGAAAATTCACAAGCAAAAAAATTCACTTACTATATCACACGGTATGAAAAACCACCTATGACCCCGATTGGGTATAGGTGATAAGCTAATCGTGCAAAATGTCTTCTTTAATAAAAACCGTTGAGCATGGTATGAATAGATGCATAACTTTTATTTAAGGATAGAAGATGACACAAGACCAAGATGCAATTTCCGTCAGCCATTTGATGTATGAAAATCGCGTATTCCCCCCTGCCGACAAAGTTCGACAAGAAGCCCTCCTATCACATCAAAGTGACTATGAAAAATTATATAGACGTTCAATTGACGATAGCGACGGTTTCTGGCTAGAGCAAGCAGAGACGTTAGACTGGTTTAAAGAACCGACGATCGCCTCAAATTACATTTGGGACACGAGCAATCAGATCATCACACACACATGGTTCGAAGATGGTGAAATCAATGTCAGTTACAATTGTCTAGACAGACATCAGAAAACGTCAGTTAAGAACAAGACAGCGATTATCTGGCAAGGTCAAGAAGATGAAGAAAGTCGACATATCACCTATGAAGAGTTATTTACAGATGTTTGCCGATTTGCTAACGCTCTAAAATCTAGAGGAATAGAAAAAGGTGATCGCGTCTGTATTTACATGCCCATGATCCCCGAGTTGGCTATAGCTATGCTGGCGTGTGCAAGGATTGGAGCTATACACTCCATCGTATTTGGCGGATTCAGTGCAGAATCTTTAAGCCATCGAATCAACGACAGCGAATGCAAACTCGTCATTACCGCCAATACATCTTTGCGTTGTGAGAAGGTTATCCCCTTCAAGGAGATCGTCGATGAGGCTGTTGTCAGGTGTCCATCCGTAGAAAACATCATCGTAGTCAAGCGCTTTGATGCCCCCTGTCCTTTTCAAGAAGGTAGAGATCACTGTTACCATAATGAACTTGCGATGATGTCGGAGGAATGCCCCGCAGAGGTTCTCAATGCAGAAGATCCATTATTTATTTTATACACTTCAGGTTCTACAGGAAAACCTAAAGGTGTGGTTCACACGCAAGCTGGATACCTTCTTCACACCTCTTTAACACACCGTTATGTATTCGATATTCATGATGACGACATCTACTGGTGCACTGCTGACATCGGATGGGTCACGGGACATAGCTACATCATATATGGTCCACTTGCGAATGGAGCAACAACTTTGATGTTCGAAGGGACTCCTACGTATCCTGATCCGGGTCGGTTATGGCAAGTCGTCGATAAGTACAAAGTCACGAAATTTTATACTGCACCCACAGCTATACGCGCTTTGATCTGCAAAGGAGAAGAATGGCCGCAGACTTATGATTTGAGTTCATTGAAGATCCTAGGTACTGTTGGAGAACCAATTAATCCCGAAGCGTGGATGTGGTATCACGAGTTAATTGGCAAAGGTAATTGTCCCATTGTCGACACCTGGTGGCAAACGGAAACTGGCGGAATTATGATCACCCCATTACCAGGCTGTCACTCCCTAAAACCCGGTAGCGCATGCCGTCCATTTTTTGGTATCGATCCGGTTATCTTTCGCGATGATGGGACAGAGTGTGCTCCTGACGAAGGAGGGAACCTATGCATGAAACGTCCATGGCCGGGAATGATGAGGACGACGTGGGGTGACCATCATCGTTTTGTAACAACATACTTCTCTCATTTTAAGGATGTTTACTTTACCGGAGACGGTTGCCGCATAGATATTGATGGCGATTATTGGTTGTTGGGTAGGATAGATGATGTCGTAAACATATCAGGACATCGCATTGGAACTGCAGAAGTAGAAAGTGCATTGGTCAGTCATGAGTCCGTAGCTGAAGCCGCTGTTGTCCCAATTCCCCATGAAATTAAAGGTCAAGGTGTGCATGCATTTGTTACGCTAGTTCACGATGCTGAAGTTTCGCAGAAACTGAAATATGAATTAGAACAGCATGTAAGAAATGAAATAGGTCCGATTGCTGTTCCAGACAAAATTCAATTTTCACCGTCACTACCCAAGACAAGGTCAGGAAAAATCATGCGTAGAATTTTAAGAAAAATTGCTGAGGGTGAAACAGATAACTTAGGAGACATTACGACACTCGCTGACCCGTCTGTTGTAGAAGAACTTCTGAAAAACATGCCACAAAAATAGGAAGTTAAGATGAAGATATATTTCAATCAACCAGCATTTGATGGTCAGTTGTTAAGAGTAATCAGTCACACCTTTACGGGCTGTTCGGATATTGGGGAGTGTTTATCGACAGCTAGTCATATCGAAGGTGAAAATTTCGACAGTTGGCATGAAGAGTGGGTAAAGACAGCAGATCGGTTAGTCCATATCGCGCAAGAATCAGAAGAAAAAGGACATTATGTTAGTGCTAGAGAGTCATACCTCCGCGCTTCAAATTATTATCGTGCGTCATTATTTTTTCATTATCAACATCCATTACAACCAGAAATCCTCGAAGCATTTCATCAACACGTCAATACGTTTGACAAAGCAATGGAGTTATCTTCTAAAAATTTCAGAAAAATCCACATCCCTTTCGAAGATCTTTCCATGCCCGGATATTTTTATAAAAGTAGCGCTAACGATGATCCTCGCCCAGTGATTATTGTGAATAGCGGCTATGATGGAACACACCAAGAGGGATATTATTCCTTTGTTCCAATGGCATTAGATCGAGGCTACCACGCACTCACCTATGACGGTCCTGGTCAGGGATCACTGTTACTTGATGATCATGTACCAATGAGACACGACTGGGAGACTGTGATTACTCCTATCGTCGATTATTTAGTACAGCTGCCGGAAGTTGATGAATCAAAAATTATCCTTTACGGTCCCAGCTGGGGAGGTATGCTTACACCGCGTGCAGCAGCGTATGAAAACAGAATTGCTGCCCTTATCACAAACCCTGGACAATGGGATGCGATGACAAACTTCAAACAAGCATTCGAATCTGATGAAGAAAATGTATTGACTGACGCAGTAAAAATCGAAAGTTTTTTGCAGGTGGCACTACAAGATAAATATTTTGTCAGAAAGCTACATGCAAAAATGTTCGTCCATGGTATTGAATCACCCTCGCAACTTTTAGAGGAATGGAGAAACTACAATTTATCTGATGTAGTGGATAAAATCTCGTGTCCCACATTGGTTTGCGACGCTGAGAATGAACCATTTAGTACCGGACAGGCGCATACCTTTTTCGAAGCACTGCAGTGTCCAAAAAAATACCATCTCTTTACGAGTGCTAAAGGAGCGGGAGAACATTGTTGTGCTGGGGCGATAGGAGCCTTGTCACAAGTTATCTTCGACTGGCTCGCAGAAGTTACAGAACAAATTTATGCTAACGAGGTCAGCAGATTATGATGATTGAAACGCTAACATCCCAAAAATGGATTCT
>JAJFMC010000264.1 GCA_021772365.1 Chlamydiota bacterium | reverse complement strand
TAGATTCAATTGATTATCAGGAAGACCTTGAATTTCCTCAGATCGTTCTAAACACAGCCAGTAGTATCCGTATCGTCCTAAAGTTAGGTCGTAAGATGATTCTCTAATTAGAGAAAATTCATTTTGACTAAATAGATCCTTAGGCCTGAAACCAGCATACTCTTCAAGATCTAAACTTACACATTGTGAGTGCCTTGAAAGGTTAACGACAACGAGTATTGTGTCTTCACCGTATTCACGAATAAAGGCCAATACCTTACTATTGGATGGGTACAAGAATTTGATGCTTCCACATCCAAAAGCTAAATTTTGGTGACGAACATTGATGATACTTCTCATCCATCTTAATAATGATGAAACTGTTTGCTCCTGATTGTGAACATTCAAATAGGCATGGTGGTACTCCGGATCAATGATAAGGGGTAAAAATAATTTTTGAGGGTTTCCATTACTAAAACCTGCATTGGTATTATTATTCCACTGCATGGGAGTACGGACACCATTGCGGTCTCCGAGGTAATAGTTGTCACCCATACCTATTTCATCACCATAATAAATAATAGGTGAACCGGGAAGCGAAAGTAACAATACGTTCATCAGTTCGATCTTCATCCGATCGTTTTCCAAGAGAGGGGCGAGCCTGCGTCTAATTCCCAAATTTATTCTTGCTTTGGGGTCTTTAGCATATACGCGATACATATAATCACGTTCTTCATCTGTGACCATTTCCAGGGTTAATTCGTCATGATTTCGTAGAAACATAGCCCACTGACAAGAACCTGGTGCCGTAGGTGTTTGCTCCATAATGTCTGTAATGGGAAATCGATCTTCCATTTGCAATGACATAAATAACCGTGGCATAACAGGAAAATGAAATGCCATTTGGCATTCATCTTCATTGCCAAAATAAGATGAGGCTTGCTCAGGCCATTGATTAGCTTCAGCTAGAAGCATGCGGTCACTATATTTACTGTCGACAAATTTTCTGAGTTTTTTTAAAAATTCGTGTGTCTCCGGCAAATTTTCACAGTCAGTACCTTCTCTCTGGTACAGGTAGGGGATTGCATCGAGACGCATACCGTCAACCCCAAGACTCAACCAAAAATCAACAATTTTAAATATTTCTTCGTGGACTTCTGTGTTTTCATAATTCAAGTCGGGTTGTGATGAGAAAAAGCGATGCCAATAGTAGGCTTTTGCGACAGGATCCCATTCCCAATTAGATTTTTCAAAATCTTTGAAAATAATTCGGGCGTCCTGATACTTTTTGCTTGTATCGCTCCACACATAATAGTTTCTCCATTTGCTTCCAGGTTTAGCTGTACGGGACCGCTGAAACCACTTATGCTGATCGGAGGTGTGATTAATGACTAACTCTGTAACGACTTTAATATTTCTTTTGTGCGCTTCTTTTAGGAATTGGCGAAAATCTTTTAATGTACCGTAATCTTCGTGTATGTTGCAATAATCCGCGATATCATAACCGTCATCTTTTAAGGGTGAGGGATAGAATGGAAGGAGCCATATAGCCGTGCAACCAAGATTTTGTATGTAATCGAGTTTTTTTGTTAACCCTTTAAAATCACCGATCCCATCTTCATTACTGTCGTGAAAACACTTAACGTGAATTTGATAAAACACAGCATTTTGATACCAAAGATATGATGTTTCCATTAGTCACTTTCCTACATGTAATAGTTAAATTCTTGCTCTTCATGAAGATGGAGAGATATCTGAAAAATGTGCGCAGGGCTCTTGCTAGGATCCAATCTGATATAATTTCTATAGCCCGTCCATATATATTTATCTCCGTTGAGAAGGTCATGGACTGTATAAGGTTTTTCTGAATCGATATTTAAATCATCGAGAGGAATAGTAACCATACCTTCTTGAGGATAAGTATAGTCAAGATTGGCAACGACTAACAGATGTGAGTCTTCATTTTGTGAGTATTTGATATAAGCAATTAGATTGTCATTTTCTGTCTCACAAAAATGGAAGTTGTTTGTAGTTTGTAGAGCTGAAAAAGTGTGTCGAATGGAATTAACAGTTTTAATTACGGAACAAATATTTTCTTCCGTATATTCTGAAATGTGTTTTAATTCATATTTTTCAGAATTTAAATATTCTTCACGATCCTTAATCGCATCTCTTATACTATACAGATAGACAGGACCATATATACCATAGTTTGAAGAAAGTGTGGAAGCTAGTATAAATCGTGAGATAAATGCTGGTTTCCCACCATACTGTAAAAATTCTGGGAGGATGTCTGGGGTGTTAGGCCAAAAGCATGGGCGAAAATATTCAGGTAAACTGTTATCACGAAGTTCGTGCATGTATTCAATTAGTTCATGTTTCGTGTTTCTCCAGGTAAAGTAGCTGTACGATTGGTCAAACCCGATTAAAGCCAACTGTTGCATTACTTTTGGCCTCGTGAATGCTTCCGATAAAAAGATTACATCGTAGTCTATTTCATTGATCTCTGCTATCAACCATTCCCACATATCAAAAGGTTTTGTATGCGGATTATCAACCCTGAAAATTTTCACTCCTTGGTCAACCCAATAGGCAACAATAGATTTTAACTCCTGCCATAATTCATCAGAACTTTCGGAATCAAAATCAAAAGGAACGATATCTTCATATTTCTTTGGTGGATTTTCTGCATATTGTATCGAACCGTCAGATCTCCACTTAAACCACTCTGGATGTTCTTTAAGATAAGGGTGATCTGGTGAGCACTGAAATGCGATGTCTAGGGCAATCTCGAGATTGTGCTCTTTAGCGACCTGTATAAGACGATGAAAATCTTTTAAACTCCCTAATTCAGGATGGATCGACTGATGTCCTCCTTCTTTGGAACCTATAGCCCATGGTGATCCAGGGTCATTAGAGGATGCATTTGATGAGTTGTTTCTCCCTTTTCTATTCGTTTGACCAATGGGGTGGATG
>JAJFMC010000263.1 GCA_021772365.1 Chlamydiota bacterium | reverse complement strand
GTACGATAAGTGTTGATAAAGCTTTGCCATCAGCACGAAGAAGTCCTATAAGAGGAAGAAGCACCTTCGATTTACCCGATCCCATAATCATTTCCATGACAGGATTGAACTCACCCCCTTCAAGAAATTTCATAAGTTTCTCTATCTGGACATTTCTAAGTAAGATATCTGCATAGTATTCAAACACGAAGTAGGCAGGATTTTGAGTAGGCACATAGTGACGTTCCGATAGTAGGTCTACAGCAAGCTGCTGGACAAGATTTTCCTTTTCTTTTTCATCACGACTTGCTTTTAGTTGATCAAACGTATTCTGTGCTCGTGTTCTTTGTTGTTCATGCGTTGCGATTGCAAGGTATTCACCAATTAAGTTAAACACCTGATTGATTTCTTTTTCTGATAGTACACCATTACGTTTCTTCAGTGCATCCGGTTGTTGACGTGCAAAGTAAACGAGCAATTCATCTATTGCCAGAGGATTTTTCAGTTTTCCAGATTGCGATAGTTTCAGCTTAGCCACTTCATCGGCCTGCTCAGGCAATTTATTAGCGAAGTTTAGAATTTTAATTTTGAGGTTTTCACTATCTTTCTCCGCTTTCTTTTTTCCGTCTCCTAGCAGTTTACTAATCTGGTTCATGCTTTTCTTAGAAAGAGAATACACCTGTTCTGTAGATTTCTTTTTGTATGTCTTGAGGTCTTCAATCAAACGCCCACACTCTTGTGCATACATTGGCTGTTTTATCACAGGATCAGTTTGTTCTTTCTCAAGCCATAGATGAAGGTCTTCTCCATTATTTTCCTTCTTTATAGATACACCAAAAAAATTTCCTTTTGTACATGCGGTTTTGAAGGGGTTTATCTCCTTGAACTCATAATTTACAGTCATTGGAAGGGTCTTTATTTCTTCAGCATTTAGATGGAAATCCAGTGGAGTGAAATTCCTTTCAACATTCGTTTTATTGTTCGCTTCTAAAATACCTTTAAGTTTTTCCATTCCCATTTCATCGGCTATATCAAGTACCTGATGCCACCACTTTGTAAGATCGGATAATTTTGATGGCACTGAAGGGAATTTGTCGGGATGATCGAGTATACACCCCATTAAAGCCCCCCATATTGCACCATTCTGTTGTGGGTGCTTGTTGAATGTGATAGCCTCTCGCATCCATTTCTTTTGAGCATCGTCACCATTTTTTGCTGCATCATAAAATGCATAGAATTGGCTGGAGAAATGCATGGCACCACGGGTGAGCAGGCATTTGTCGAAGCATATATCTACAATTTTCTCATTTTGCTGCTTTTTCTTATTAAGTTTTGGGTGACAAACATCACTAAACAGCCCATTAAAAGTTAAAATAGAGAATTTTTCAGGATCTTCATCTTTCGCTTCAGGGACCTTATAGCTTTTTGCATAATCAGAGTCTAGTTCCTGAAGGCGTAAGAATAGCTGTGCGTCATATTCCTTAATCAACAAGTGTTTGAGCATAAACAACTCTTCTTCTTTTTTAACCTGCAATGCCGTTGCATTATGGTAGTGGGCCAAATACTCTTTATATAAAACTTTCAGGTCACTATCAAAATTCTCTGGTGCACTTTTTTGACTATGCGTCATGTTTTTTAGAAGAAGAAATTGAGCAAATAACCTCAGTGCGAAGGCGTTTCCTTCCCTAACTCTGGTAACATTCTCCAACTTCGATAAACCAAGTAAATAATCAAACTCTTGTGAAGAGTAAGCACTCAGCTTCGGAACGTACTTTTTGAGGATCACAGCAGCGCGTTCATATTCATGAACAGTGGTTAGTACGTAAGCCAAATAGATATTTCCCAACCTAGAATGTGTCTTTAAATCACCTGATGAGTCGACATTGTATACCAGATAGTCCTGTTTCTCTCGATCTTCAACAGCAACTTTTCGGTAAATTTTAAAAGCGGGTTGAATCGACTGTGGAACCCTTACAGATTCAAATTTTTGTTTAGCCAATACAATTTTAATTTCCCCCTTATCATTTTCTAAAACGAGGGCATGATGAAAACTTCCTAGTGAGGGGTGCGATTGATTTTTACTGATATAAAACCCCTCTTTCTTAAACTGATCACAGTAGATTTTTACTACATTATCTGAGTCTGGAGTAAAGGTTAATCCGAAACGTGGAAGTTCCAGAGTCTTCAGTCCAAAATGTTTTGATTTTTTCTCATGCCACTCTTGGATATAAGAATCATGTTCAAAATGACTGAGATAATTCTGTTGCTCCCCTAGCCAACCATTTTCATCAATTTTTCTGACGCTTTTTATTTGTTGATCTGAATATTCGGCTTCAAACTTGAATTTCGCCGTTTTTATATCAGAAATTTTAATCACCGATGGATCTTCCAAAGACTGCCAGTGATAAAAACTTTCTACAAGGTGGCGACTCATGAGTGATATCTCTTCCCCATTGAAGGCATTCCTGCCTATAAACCGATACCATTCATTCACTCGATTTTGTTCGATGGTCAATTGACCCTTTACCATCTTTAGAAGAGTTGTATACCCTTCGGCACTTTTCACTTCATAGATGCTTTCACTTTTCTGAATACCCTCAGTGATTTTTGGGCAGACCATTCTATAGTATGGGTGTTCCAGGATATCTACAGGTATATTTACGTGTGCATCCTTTGTGAGGACTCTGGAAATCTGCGGGCAATATCGATGTTTTCCATCTTTAGTAACAAAGGACGGAAACTCCCCTTTCGAAGAAATGGACTCCCACTCCTGCACTTTATCGGAACGTACGATAGCGAAAACTTTGTTGATTAACGCATCATTGACCTTGTCATTTTTATATAAGGTATTTTCAATGGCATTTGCATGACGATAAAATGCTTCCTTGACTTCCTTTTGTGTTTGCGGGATCGCCCACTTGATAGAAATAGGATTTTGTTCAATATAAGCACTTCCTATAAGAAGGTCTTCAATGTCTTGATCTGTTAACTCTTTCTTTTTTGATAAAGTAGCAATTAGCTCTGCATAAACAATGCTTTTATCACCACAAGATAAGCCGGTTGATTTTTGAATGATCTCCCGTAACAGTTCTATTTCCCTTGGAAGTGAACAAAGACGAGATATGCGTAAGAGAAAGACAGCGGTAGGAATAGAATTTTCGTGAACAGCTCGTTTATATTCCTGCTCAAGATAATCCATAAAAAATTTAGTAAACCCAGCCTTATTACATTCCTTTTCAATCGACGAATTTGACATGTCAAAAAGAAACAGTTCGAAAAGAACTTGATAATCAGGATCTCGTAATTTTGAAGGGTATTTTATGAAATAAGCGATTAACTCTGCAATCTTCTGTTTTTTGTTGATGAATATGTGGGATAGTTCTTTGAACGCTTCATCAGACATAGCAATGCCACGCTTTTTCACGTGATCAGCTAATAAATCTTTTTCTGATGGATTAGATTTAAACCAATATTTGACACATTTTCGAAGCTCTTTATTCTTGATACGTCTGTAGACTCCTTCATATCTGAAGGACGGATTTTTCTTAATCGTTCTGAGTTCTGGATAGTCATTTAAAAGGTTACCGGTGACTCCTTTTACGTTAAATTGTAAAAGGCATTCGTCTTTCCCACTAAAGTAGTCCTTCTGTAACCTTGGAGTAAAATTCAGTGAAATATCCAGGGTTTTAACTGGTGGATTAGCAACAGGCTCGTGCTTCAGGTGAGTTAAATATAGATAAGTATCGCGCATCCCTTTAAACCAATCGGGAAGTTTGTTTGACATAAATAGTTTGCCATACTGAAGCGCTTGCGGATCATTTGAGAATTTTATATCTTCTTTTTTGATTTTTTTTACAACATCGGGAAAAGTTGTTTCAAGAGCATCACCTAGATTACTTTGTTCCTTAAAATTAACAAAAGAACTAGAGCCTACATCAGCACCCAGTATATAAATGTAGTTCCAATTATCTTTATATTCATATTCGATCTGGTGACGAATACTATCCACCTGCTCTCTTATAATCGGATCGTTTGAGTATTTGTAAAAATTTAAGGAATAGTCAATACCAAATGAAAAATCAATATCA
>JAJFMC010000262.1 GCA_021772365.1 Chlamydiota bacterium | reverse complement strand
ATTAGAGTCTTGTAGCTCCTGAATAAAGGCATTACAGGAGAATTTAAACATTTTCTTGTCGTGATGTTTCCATTGGCACTCATCAGACTGTCCAACAGTTTTCAGATTTTCATATGTTTGATTGAGTGTTGCAGCTAATCGACCATGCATATATTGCTGTGTGGAAAGTGCTGGTTTTTCACTTTTAGTAAACTTAAAATCTGCCTGTTTGCTTGCTTTATTTACACCGAGTACTGCCATCACCCAAGCATACTTTTCTGTGGGGGGAGAAGTTTTTAGCTTATATACCTCGTCTACACATAAAGCGAGATAAGCATAGTCTTCAAGGATCTCGATTTTGTCGCCAATTTCTTTTTTCAGGCTATCCATTAGCCAGCCGAGATCTTCGTTAATAATTGTTTCGATGGCTTGAAGTGTACGTTCCTGACCTATCAAATTTACAAGATTTTTTACGGTTTTTGGGCAGGGGTAATTGTAAGCTAGCTGGTCGTTAGCATCACAAACTTCTGAAAGCTGGCTGGCGGGGGCCTGAGTGCCTAAGTAGCTATATAACACGCTTAGCCTATCGCTTTCCTGTTGATTAGGATGCAACGCCGAGGCTACTGAAAGCTGAGTGTGATAGTTGTATGCCCGTATGAGATTTTTGTCTTTAGGGGATTTAAACCCAAAACTTTTGGAAGCTTTGGTTTGAGGAATCGTGTTTGCGAGATTTTGTTTTGTTTGGAAACGTTTCTTCATTCTGCTAATAAAATATTTAAGAGTCTGGTCGTCGGAGTCTAATATTTTGACAGTATCCGCAAGTGTAAAACGTAATTTAAGTGGCTTTTTCTGAGCTTCTTGTGCAGTTCTAATTGTATCTGCAGAGCTTTCAGCAATTTGTTGTGAAAGCTGGATGTTTTTTTCACTGTTAGTTCTCACCATACTGCTTGTGCTAGCTACATGTTGGTTAACATCCGTTGGTTTTAAACTTTGATTAATATTTGTCATAATATTCATGTTTATTAGTAAAAAAAAACAGTAGTTTTGTTGTCTATGTTAGAATTAAATAACAATGATGCAAGTATATACTATATTAGTCAAGTTGAATTTATAATAAAGATGGCAATCAGGGTTCTGAGACCCAAATTGCTACCCAAACTTGTCGTAGCACTCTTTCTTTGTCTCCTGATGCGTAGGCTCTATCTGAAGATAAGGGATACTGTAAAGGATCCTTTGAATTGACTTGGATTAAAAAATTTAGTATAGGTTGTATAGTCAAATCTTGATAAGGCGATGTGAGCGATCATGAAAAAAGCAACTAAGTCTATCTTCACCAAGCTCCTATTCTCGGGAGTTATCTTATTGATTATTCTTCTGATGCAGCCTTTGGAAATCCTTCTGTTCTTCAAAAATATTGCCGTATTATTTCCTAAAGGACTCATCGCTTTAAAACAGCGCGATCTTCTTCTTTTAATCCAAGTGCTCATGCTCATCTTTGTTGTCCCTGTTTTTATCCTCACCTTTATCTTCTCGTGGTGGTATAGATCAGATAATAATGAGTCTAAGTACGACCCACACCTAGTTGACCATAAAATTGCAGAATTCTTCTGGTGGGGGGTGCCACTTGTATTTACCTTGATCGTTTCTTACATCACATGGATTAACACCTATGAGCTCGACCCATACAAGCCCATAGAGTCAGACAAGAAACCGATAAATATCGAAGTCGTCGCCCTTCAATGGAAATGGCTATTTATCTATCCGGAAGAAAAAGTGGCATCTGTCAACTCATTACATATCCCGGAAGATACACCTATCCACTTCTTTATTACTGCCGATGCCCCAATGAACTCATTCTGGATTCCTAGCTTAGGCGGACAAATCTATGCTATGCCTGGCATGAGAACAGAGCTGCACCTGATTGCAAATGAACAAGGGTCTTTTAGAGGGTCTTCGGCAAATATCAGTGGAGAGGGGTTTGCAGGGATGCATTTCATGACGAAAGCTACATCTGAAGATGCCTATAAAGAATGGGTGCAGTCAGCACAGAAATCAGATAAATCTCTCGATATGACAGAGTATAAAAAGTTAGCTGAACCCTCACAGAATAATACCCCTGAATTTTATCAGCTGACAGATCCCGATCTCTTTAATGAAGTAATCATGAAGTTTATGAAACCCCCAGCTAAGGCCTAAACAACGAGTCAATTATGTTTGGTAGATTAACACTTGAAGCCTTTCAACACGATCCAGTTCAGAACATGGCTGTTCTCGGCGGTGCTGTAAATGGTCTCTTAGTCGTACTATTAATTACCTACTTGAGAAGGTGGAAATGGCTATGGAAGGAGTGGATAACAACTGTAGACCATAAAAAAATCGGTATCATGTACATCGTTGTAGTCCTTATCATGTTTTTGAAAGGTGCTGCTGATGCGATGATGATGCGACTGCAGCAAGCAACTGCTGTAAGTGAGACCCAAGGCTTTCTTACAGCAACCCACTTTCAAGAAGTCTTCTCCGCTCACGGTACGACGATGATTTTTTTCGTTGCCATGGGCTTTATGTTTGGACTCATGAATTTAATCGTTCCCTTGCAGATAGGTGCTCGCGACTTGGCTTACCCTTTCCTCAATGCTGTGGGATTTTGGCTGTTCGCGGCTGGAGGGTTTCTTACTCTTATTTCATTAGGTATCGGAGATTTCTCAATTTCCGGATGGCTGGCATACCCTCCACTATCAGAACTGCAATACAGTCCGGGTGAAGGAACGGACTATTGGATATGGGCTGTGCAGATATCGGGGGTGGGGTCGACCCTTTCCGGAATTAACTTTTTGATAACGATCTTAAAGATGCGTTGTCCAGGGATGACGATGATGAAGATGCCTATCTTCGTCTGGAGTTGCCTTGTGTCAGTGGTCCTCGTGATCTTCGCATTTCCCATTCTTACAGCTACCGTTTTCATGCTTACCCTAGACCGTTATATGGACATGCATTTCTTCACTGCGTCGTACGGTGGAAACCCGATGCTTTATGTGAATCTCATTTGGGCATGGGGACATCCTGAAGTCTATGTTTTGATACTTCCGGCATTTGGTATTTTCTCCGAAATCGTTCCGACATTTTCCGAAAAACGCCTGTTTGGATATATCTCTATGGTGTGGGCTATGGTCGCTATCGGCGTCCTATCTTTCATCGTTTGGGTACACCACTTCTTCACTATGGGTGCTGGACCCGGCGTTAACACATTCTTCTCTGTCGTGACCATGTTTGTTGCTATTCCAACAGGAGTGAAAATCTTCAATTGGCTGTTTACGAAATTCCGTGGAAAAGTGCACTTCACTTCGCCGATGCTATGGTTTTTCGCCTTCGTTTTGAACTTCAGCGTTGCTGGTATGACAGGTATTCTTCTATCAGCACCACCTGTAGACTTCCAAGTCCACAACAGCTTATTTCTTATCGCACACTTCCATGGCATGGTGATAGGAGGTGTTCTTTTTGGATTTTTCGCTGGGTTTACATATTGGTTCCCGAAATTTACCGGATTTTATATCGATGAAAAATTAAACAGAGCAGCATTCTGGTGTTGGTTTACAGGATTCTTGTTTGCCTTTATGCCGCTATATATGCTTGGATTTATGGGAGCGACAAGAAGACTCAATCATTATGAAGCAGCTACCGGCTGGCATCCATTATTCGTTGTGGCATTGATCGGAGCCATTATTATACTCATTGGTGCGGCGATTCAATTTGGTGGACTATTTTGGAGCATATACAACCGTAAAAAGAACGCCTGTAGTGGCAATCCATGGAATGGTCGTACTTTAGAGTGGGCGACTTCATCGCCACCGGCCGTTTATAATTTCGCAGTTGTTCCAACAGTCGATCAGCTCGACCCATTATGGGCTGAGGATTATGCGGAAAAATCTAAAGCACCACTGGAATATGAAGATATTCACCTGCCCGTAAACACCTCTGTTGGGGTTATCATAGGGGGATTGAGTTTAGCCTTCGGATTTGCCATGACCTGGCATATCAACTGGTTATCTATTGCCAGCTTTATTGGTATAGTCGTCGTAACGATAATTCGGTTATCTTCCAAGGACGAACACCAACTGATCACTGCAGAAGAAGTAAGAAAAACTGAAGAAGCAAACCTTAAGAGGCATCAACAAGCATGACTGATCTAACAATTCACCATACAGTAGATCCAAATGCCGACATAAGCGTTCCAGATCCCCATCAGGATCACTTCCACAAGACGGTTATAGGCTTTTGGGTATACCTCATGACAGACTGCATCATTTTTGCAACGCTGTTTATCACCTATGCCGTATTGAGTCCAAATACCTTCGGAGGGCCGACACCTCACGATATTTTTCACGTGTCAACAGCATTTACTGAGACAATTATTCTTCTTCTCAGTAGTGTAACAGGAGGATTTATCGTTCTTGCTGCGGCGAAAAATAAAATCGGCCTCATTTACCTCTGGATGATTCTAACACTTATTTTGGGCGTTTCGTTTCTGTATTTGGAAGTCTCGGAGTTCTCTAGATTAGTTGATGAAGGAGCAAGCTGGAAGGTTAGTGCGTTTCTATCGTCATTTTTCACTCTGGTTGGTACCCATGGATTGCATATTACCGTCGGCTGTTTGTGGCTTATTGTGATGTTTTTTCAGGTGTTCTTTCAAGGTGTTACGATGGATACATTTCGTCGCCTTGTGATCTTTAGTCTTTTTTGGCATTTTCTGGATTTAGTATGGATCTTTGTCTTCACTTTTGTATATTTGATGGGAGCGGCGTAATATGGACGTAGAATTAAGTTTAAAAGAGATGCAAAAGGCATGGCACGGGAGTTTTAAGTCTTATTTGATCGGATTTGTCGGATCGCTGTTTCTGACATCTATTGCATTTTTGATTGTCCAGTATGATTTCATGGACCATCCAGAAATCTATTATACTCTAGCGGGTCTCGCTTTGGGACAAGCTGTCCTACAGCTCATTTTTTTCCTGAATCTGGCGAAGGCTGATAAGCCCAATTGGGAACTATTTGTGTTCTTGTTTATGTTACTGATCATGTTGATCATTGTTGCTGGGTCTCTTTGGATCATGTACGACCTCGATCAACGAACGATGAGCTTCCACACCGAGCACGTAGAAAAGTAGATAACGCATTAATCATGAATGAAATGTCGATTTTTCCGTAAAAAGATTATGCGCTTTTTAACAAGCAGATAGCTAGGGGATTTAATCAAACTGGAAACTCCCCGTTACCGCATGATACTATAACTCAGCTACGTGGAAAGTTAGCTTGCCGCCTATGACCCAACGGGGCGACGGAAACCTCAAACAACGTTGAATTTGTAGAGGAAATTGCTAATGTGCTATTTTTCATCCTGTGAAAAGCCAAAAATCGACAGGGAGTATTAATGACTACCATTGAAAGCAAAGTTTATACAAAAGAAAAATTTACTGGAGGGGTGTTTTCCCAAACTGACATCTCTGATTGTACTTTTGAAAACAGCCTTTTCGAAGATTGTGATTTCCGCAACTCAACCTTTACAGATTGCCTCTTCAAAAACTGCAATATCCTTACGCTTCACCTTGAGGTGTGCAGGTTCCAAGATGTTTCTTTTGATTCGTGTAAAATATCAGGGGGTGATTTCTATAAATGCGACAAAAGACTTTTGACTTTAAGTTTTAAAAATTGTCTAGTTCAAGGAGTGAATTTTTCAGAACTCCCTTTGAAGCGGGTAATTTTCAGAGATTGTAAGGTCAAAGAGTGTTATTTTAACGAAACTAACTTGGTTGAAGCTGATTTCAAAAATACCGATTTATTAGGGACAATTTTTCATCATGCGAATTTATCTAAAGCAGACTTTAGAGGTGCTTACAACTATTCTATCGATCCCCAATTTAATAACCTCAAAAAGGCTCACTTCTCCCTTCCTGAAGCAATTTCTCTATTAGCTTCTTTAGATATCCAGCTTTCATAAAGGAGTTATATCATTTCCTTAAATAGTGTCGGTGTGCTTTATTCCATGAGTAGGTGATCTTTTCATCATGCACACGGTCATAGCGCACCTGTATGCTGATGTAGGGGAAGGAATGCTGATTATCGAGGCTCCTCCCTTCATCGGGTTCGAACAGTTTAACAAATATCTCTTTGTTATACCAAGGCCTCGTTCGTACATTCGTGTTACTTTTTTCGTATCGCAGGAAAGATGCATATTCGGGCACATCGTTGCGGTAGTAATCACGAAGTAGCTCGATGACGACTTGCGGCTGATACTCCATAGTATCGATATAGAATGATACCTCGGCGCCGATCATATGTTTTGAGTAGAGGTTGTCTTTCGAAGGATCTACATAGGTGTTATGATCGGGACAGCGGTGTCCACTAGTGATTACGACACCATGCCCGGTTTCTTCCTGTAGGTAGTTGAGTATGTCGATCAAGATGGTGTAAATGAACTCTTCACCATCACGCAAGGGGAGGCCGTGGGCATCATCGCCATCGCAATCAAAATAAGATTTTAACTCTCCTTTATTATCAACAATAAGCTCTGGGTTGACACAAGATCCTTTACATCTAAAATATTCTTTTGTGATTTCCGGAAGGTTGAGCGGACTTTCCCAGGGATATATCGGGGGATCTCTTGGTTTGGGGAGCTGTGGATTGTAAAAATATTCATTATGCCTTCTGAATATGTACTCACCTTTAATATTTGCCTGTTTCTCTGAGGGCAAAAACAAATCATCAGTGGAAGAGCATCCAAACAATACGGGTAGTAATAATAGTACGAGATAAACCATAAGCTCAAAATACTTGATTTATGTTATTCTGATAAAGTTTAAAAAAAACACGAAGGGAATAGCATGTCTTGGATGGAACAATACGATCTTTTTTTATTTGATTTCGATGGCTTACTGGTCAACACAGAAATATTACACTACAAAGCGTATCGAAACATGTGCGAAGCACGGGGGTATCACCTCGATTGGGACTTCCCAAAATACATCCAAGTCGCACACTATCGTGCAGAGGGACTCGAAGAACAGATTTACGCAACATTTCCAAAACTCAAAGAAGAAGAGCCTGACTGGTCGGTTCTCTACGAAGAGAAAAGGCAAGCGCTCTTTCATATCTACCACAATGATCCTATTCCTATAATGGAAGGTGTTGAAGATGTTCTTCTTCGACTTAAGGAACTCGACAAAAAGCGTTGTGTCGTCACTCATTCAGATAGAGACGTTGTCAAAGCGATCCGTTTGAAAAATCCCGTCCTAGATACAATCCCCAATTGGATTGTTCGTGAAGATTATTCTCAACCGAAACCAAGTCCGGAGTGCTATATTCAAGCGATAAAGACACTTGCCAATAACGGAGATCGTGTCGTCGGCTTCGAAGACACTCCTAGAGGATTGAAGGCTCTGATGGGTTCGACAGCTACTCCGGTGATGATCACAAGGGAATCGTATCCGGAAATGGATGATATACGAAAAAAAGGAGTTCAAGTTTTTTCTTCATTTATAGGGGTGTCATGTTTATAAACAAGATGTAACAAATATCTTTAGGAGATGACATGACGATTGATGAATCAAATAAAAATATCGTCGTTTACCCACGTCAAGACGTAACTGTTTTTCTGGGTCACGTTGACAAAATGAAAATACTATTTTTGCAAGGAGCTAAAGCTACGGAAACGCTTTCGCAATTACCTGAAGAAACCAGAAGACAAGTAAAGTATAATGGACTTAAAGTGGGAAAAGTTCGTCAGATTGCAGGTATATGGGGCGAGGTTAAGGAGCCTCAATTTCGAGTCGTAGATTCACCTGTACTTAACGAAACAGTTAAATCACTAAATTCTCATACTTACTCTAAAACAACACCATCAGATCCTACAGAGTTTAAAAAGCAAAAAACACAGAGAACAAATGAAGAACGAAAAAAACGTCGTAGGCGCAGAAGGAAAAATCGATCTGCAAAAACAACTTTTGTAGAATCAGTTGAGTTAAAACGACCTTTATCTCCAAAGAACCAAACCATAATTTCCAAAGTCGAAAAAGATAAGCCACCACCATCTTTGGAATCAATGAATCTCACAAAAATCCAAGGGCGTGAATTACAACTCGCATCTGAACGTATGGAAGCATTTATCCATGCTTACAAGTGTTACTATTGGCCTCCTAAAGCCAAAGGTGTATTCCGTGTTTCTTCAGGTGTATTGGAGCTTAATGCTCTTGAAAAACAAGTCAGTAAGTTGTCTCCTCCAGAACTTAAACTTCTGCTCCACGATAAATTCCAGAAAGCAAATGGTCTTGGTGAGCACCTATTGGCCGGAATTATAAAAAAAACATTGAGGGACCTCTCAACACCGGCTATCCCTTCAAAACTATACAATGATTGTTTATCCATAGCAAACACGAGTGAAAACGGAAGAATGGACAAATTGAATAAATTTTTTCTCATGATGCCTCCTGTACATAAAAGGTTAATTGGATCGCTAATGACCTTTTTGAAAGAGATAGCTAACTATGAGAAGGTGACAAGTATGGATATTCATAATTTGGCGATTGTCATAGCACCTAACATCCTGATTCCTCCAAAAGGAACACCTCTCATAGCATTGCTGGAAGATTTAAATCGTAGTAGCAATGTTGTGGAAACTATGGCTACATATGCCAATGATCTTTATTGAGAGCACCTTTCTACAACTTGATGGGGTACCAATCGTTGCTTTTGTATAATTCGATGATTTCCTGAATAGTACGTTCTTTACCTTGCACAATAAATTTACCATCCGATCGGGGGGGATATTTAAATTGCATCATTTTCTTTGTTTTCTTGTTGACGCAAGCAACTACTAAAGATCTGTTGTCTCCGCTTTTTCTTATAAGAATATCTAGTTTTTTTGTAGTATACTGCTTTGCAAATGCTGTTGTAGTTCCTGGGAGCGACATAATCGGAAGTTCTTCGAATTTCACCAGCGCTGTTTCACTTCTCAGAGTACTGATAAGGTCCTGTAATGTGACTTCTTCGCCATCAACTAATACATAACCTTTTTTTGAGCCTATATCAATGTTTTTGATGGAGTACCCAAAATCAGTTTTATGGAGGAGTTTGAATTCCCCGTTATCATTGATAAGCTCGAATTCTTTGTCCTGTTTAGAGGCTTTAACAATGGTATCAGAGAGAGATGTGGCATCTATCGGTACAAGAGTTGTTGAAATACCACTTTCTTTAAAAGCATCTGTAAATGACAAAGCCGCTTTTAATTCATTAGCAGATGGACGTTTAGAAGGATCTTCATCTAATGCTCTTACCAAAAGATTCATGGTTGTATTACCACAAATTACCGCTACTTTGTCTTTTTTATACCTATCGATTCCATAATAAGTATAGGGGAAGTATAAGTCATTAAACTCTTCAAGTTCATAAGGCATGTCTCCGGTTAGCAAAGCCCATGCACAAGTAGCTGTTGCAAATACGTCCCTTTTTTCTTGCAATCCTACCCATTTTTTGTCAATTTTATCTTTTTTTTCTTTTGTTGTAGCATTATCATATTTTTCAACCAATGTACTACTTTGAACAAGGTCTTCTTCCGTAAAATACCCTGGACTTGCTGTTGTACCCAGTCCGACGTCTCTATTTGATAACTTCATATTCTTAAGGGTAAATTCTGTTTTTTTGTTTTTAGCATCTCCGAAATCGGCAATGTAGACATACCATTGTTTTGTTTCAGGGTCATATCTCAAAAAAATATTTTCTAACTTAATATCTCCGTGAATCATCAGTTTATGCATGTGGGTTAGTCCGTTGAATAATTGATGTGCCATGGCTCTTTTTTGTTGCACATTTGGTGTAATAGTTGATTTAGTTAATAAAGTGATTAAGTCACCCTGGTTATAGAGTCTTCCCATCACTCCCACAATTTTTATATCGTCCCCACTTACATTTGCCGTGAGATTGAAAACATAACGGTATTCCTCTTGTAAACCTTCTACAGTACCATCCTTGTGCACTATTGCGAGCTTTGTTGCCTCATTGATAACATCTCTCTCAGCTATTTCTACTTTAGCAGTAGATCCAGTTTTTGGTTTTGCAATTTTTAATGCCGCAAACTGTGCGTTTGCAATGTCATACACTTTTTGCGCAACACCGAATGTTCCAGCACCAAGGTGATCTGGGTGCTTCGGCGCCGCACCTGTATTTACGCGTCCACTCCACTTTATAAGTTGTAAACGACCTTCTTTATTCATTCCGGTTAAAAAATGTTTCGATTTAAAGCTAAATGCCGCACCACCTTCTTTATAACCACCACTATCGGTAGATAAGTGTCTAAGTGATAGTCGATAAGCTTTCATCACTTCATGTTTATTTAGTTTTGGAGGGAGTGGTTTATCAATGATCGTTGCATATTGCTTTCTAGCCTCCTCCATGACTCCATCGTATGTTCCACCCAAGCCATATTTACTCTGTTTTTTTTGTAAATAATCAGTTAGGCCTTGTTCACCCTCGTTTTCATACTTACCTAATAGAATAGATGGACCGATCAGTAATTTTGAGGAGAGATCTTCGAGTCTTTGTATAATAAATTCTTTATACTCAACCTCTCCAATCTGCATAGCGGCTTCAAGGTCCTTATGTTTAACGCTTAGAGCTTTAGCTAAATTTTCGTCGGATTTGAATGCTTGGCTACTAAAATCTGTTGAACCACCATCTATTTTAGAACTGCTCATATTAACAACCTCTTAATTAAAAAAGCGTTACTATTATATTAAATATATTAGCATGTTTATTAATTAAACTGTCTTATTGCTGTGATTAATATGTATTTATATTGTTTTATTGCCATAAAGACCTGGAGGTTAACAGATAATGTCGTTAACTTAAGATAATTACTTTTATAAAAAAACTCCCCGTTACCGGATAGCTCGCCCGTAAGGCTTTGGAATAAAGCAAGAATTGCTTTTGTTGTTTAGAGAGTGTTGCTCAAGTAATTTTCATTAGTGAAAAAAGCAATTCTTGCTTTACTCCAAAGACCCCGATTGCCACCCCAAACCGTAGCTAAAACTTCTTTGAGTGCGTCAGATACGACTGTTTTACACCCATCTGCTAAGCCTCGATTTTCGATAAGGGGTTGAACCCTTACCTTCAAATCGAGGCTACGCATCTGGGCGCAAAAAAGACCTTTTACGACAAGTTTGGGGTAGCAATCAGGGTCAAAGCCCTGCGGGCGACCTATTCGGTGATGCAGCGTCTTGTGAAATAAGTAATTATTTTAAGTTGACGGCATTGAGTGAACTGATACGTATCTTTTCTATTTGCGATACAAGACGTACGCAAGAAATAATCCTTGAGGGGGTGCTGTTGCACCTGCTTTTTTACGGTCTTTGGCCTCGAAGATTTTTGG
>JAJFMC010000261.1 GCA_021772365.1 Chlamydiota bacterium | reverse complement strand
CGGGGCTCCAGGAACTCGACTGATTTTTCGGTGGTGTCGAATGGATGGGAGTGATCGAATAGCGGCCTGTTTCGTAGTTGTCTTTCGTTAAATTTAGTGGGCCGAGACTATCAATGACTTGGCTCATTTTATCAGCATTGTCATTGATTGCTTGTT
Source organism: Chlamydiota bacterium (assembly GCA_021772365.1). Taxonomy (GTDB): domain Bacteria; phylum Chlamydiota; class Chlamydiia; order Chlamydiales; family Criblamydiaceae; genus JAJFMC01. The sequence goes on along the minus strand of JAJFMC010000261.1, from coordinate 2,579 downwards.
CAGCGGCCTTCGCTTGTGTAACGACACTAACAACTAGGCTTAGTTGATCAGCGGGTTTCATAAGAACAGCTTCGCCAGTGACTTGCACTTGCGGTTCTTTACTGTCTTCAGCGTAAGAAGTTAAGGGGACACATGTCAAAACGACTAAGCAAAAGAGCTTTTGAATATTTTTTACCATAATTTCACTCCTCGTAAAATAAAATTGGTACAATAATTCCTGGTGGTTGCATGGTGCGATTATAGCAATGGACTGCTATTTATACCCAATAAAGTTGAAGATTTATTTTTTGGCAAAGAGGGGGGGATTATGTTGAAGGTGGTCAAAAGCGTTATTGCCCCGCTGCTAAGCATTGGTTTGCTTACACTTGGATCGGGATTTTTTGTGAGCTTTCAAAGCATATTTCTGAAAACTGAAGGGTATTCTGACTTAACGATTGGCCTTGTCCATTCTGCATATTATGCTGGGATTCTGGTCGGTACCCTTAAAGTTGAGCATTTCATTCAACGCGTTGGCCACATACGTGCTATGTCTACTTTTTCTAGTATTTGTGCTATTATGATTCTTCTTCAAGGCTTATTTCAAGATCCTTATGTATGGGTTCTTTTACGTTTCGTGGTAGGTGTTTCTCTCGCAGGAATTTTTGTTGTCATCGAAAGTTGGCTCCTTGATAAGGGAACTAACACAACCAGGGGACAGCTCCTTTCTCTCTACATGGTGGCATTTTATTCAGCGCAAGCGTTTGGGCAATATTTTTTGGACCTTTACCCTATTGACTCTCTTCAACCATTTATTCTTGCTAGCCTCTTGTGCTGTGCGGGTATTGTCCCTGTGGCGATGACAAGAGCGAAGTCTCCTGAGATTCATGAACCAGAAGTGAAAAGAGCTGGTGAGGTGTTGGTAGAATCACCTTTTGGTTTTTTTGGGTGTATTATTTCAGGGTTGATGCTTAGTTCTATCTATAGCTTCGGTCCAAACTTTGCTCTGTCACATGATGTGTCTCCTGCAGGGTTGATGAGTATCATTATCATGGGTGGTGTGCTGTTACAGGTGCCGATGGGTAGGTTGTCTGATGTATTTGACCGACGTAGTGTCCTAATGATTCTTGCCGGTCTGACGATCATCCCTTGCTTGATCATCCCACACGTAGTTGACCAAAAAACTCCTCTTATGATTACAGCTTTTCTCCTAGGGGGGTTGTCATTTACTCTTTATCCTCTTAGTGTTACGCATGCTTGCGATAGAATTAACTCTAAAGTACTGACATCTGTTACTGCTGTTCTACTAATGGCTTTTGGAATTGGATCGGTGCTGGGACCGCTCATTTCTCCTTATTTTATGCTTTGGTATGGCAGTGTGGGGTTATTTTACTATGTTGCCATGATGTCTGGATTGCTAGTGGTCGTAGGGTTTGCATCTATCCGTTTATTTCCAAAGGTTCCTGCCTGTCAGCAGAATGAGTTTGTTCCGCTTCCGCGTTCGTCGCTGATTGTTTACGACCTCGATCCGAGAATCAAAAATGAATAATGGAGTTAGCTTACCGTCTATACCCTTGCGTGGTGACTGGGCTACATACATTGGCGCGGATGACGATGTATATGAATACACTCACTAGTCCACAGAAAAAGCACCAAACAGAAGTGAAGTTTGAGTTAAAGAAAAATTCAGACGCTATCCACGCCATTGTGATAAGTATGCCAAATTCGATGACGTACTTAGTGCTTGAAATTAGGCAAGGGATAATCGTGGCGATGGTGTAAATTCCGATTAAAAACCACTCGTCAATGGCAAATGGTGTCTTCAGGGTGTAGTGGATGTTTTGATGTGTGGTTTCGGCTATGATCGTATTACCTGGAAGGTAAGAGACAAAATAGGCAGCTAAGCAGGCCCCGAGCAGAAAAAAGGGGGAAATCAACCATTTTCTTAACGGAAGTTCTTCCAAAAGAAACAATGAGAGCGGGAGCCATACAGGCCATATCACAAAAGCAAAGGCTAGATAGAGATATTTTGAAAACTCAACAAGGATTTCAGGAACTGCTCTCCCTCCTAGATTTAACCAAATGACTCCCTCAGCAAACTGTTGGATGGCAAACATCAGGGGAATAATCGCCAAGTACATGAATTTAGTTTTTCGGGCATTCCTACAAGTGAGGATCCCAACAGCTCCTATGACGAAGGATGCTGTAAAACTTGCTTGAGTAGAAAAAAACATGGTTAGCCCTTTTATTCCTTAAACAGAGTATTTTAATAAAGCAATAAAGATTATTTTGCACGATCTTTTCGAGTAGAATGTCGGAAAAGGGGAGACTGACTCGCTCGCTTCGATCGGGGGGATAGTCGGTAAGCTAACTTCCGTTAACGAACTAATCATGAATAAAATACTGATATTTCTGTAAAAAGATTATACAAGGTTCCAGGGATTCCCGTGAAAAAATAATTTTAACTTATTTTGACTACATTTCGCATTCCCCAATTTTTGAGGGCATGGGGTAACGAATTGGAATATCATCCGTTTACATTATCCTATAAATTTGGGCTTCACGGAGTTAAGGCTACCACTTTTGAGCTTTAGACTTACGAA
>JAJFMC010000027.1 GCA_021772365.1 Chlamydiota bacterium | reverse complement strand
CAATAAAAAATTCGATATAGCCCTTGAGGTTGGAGGCTCAGCGAAATTTATTAATACGTTAAATGAGAAGGGAAAAACGACAAAAATTATTCAGTGGTCGGGCAACTGTTTGCCGTTTGAGAAGGCTTTAGAACTTGCTAGTGTCAGTCAGTTGAAAAATATCAATGGCGGCGATACGCGTTTTGATGCGGAGTATGACTCGTATGGATGGGTGAGGCCTTTGGGACGAAATGTAGGGCCATGGAGGCAGGTATTCAGTTCGATGAGCAATGAGAACTTATATACTGATTTATGGACCAAGCGTTTTTATGGTTTTAACAGGTTACCTAGTACTTTTTATCATACGGAGACCCCCATACGGCTGAGACCTATGAACCTTTATTATCATATGTACTCGGGTGAGAAATTCGCTTCGCTGCAGGCGTTGAAGCATAATTTAGAGTATATTGAAAATCAAGAGATTATCCCTGTTGAAACGAGTCATTTTACTGATATTGTTGACGGATATTATGAAATAGAAATCACTCCTATAGGAGATGAGCGGTGGAGCTTTGACAAGCGGGGGGCGTTGCAGACGATCCGTTTTGACGAGGCGACATTTAAAGTTGTCGACTTTTCAGAGTCGGTAGGAGTGATTGGACAAAGGCATCATCAAGGGAGCTTGTACGTCGCTCTCGATGAAAGCGTCGATAAGCCTCTTATTTCTCTAAAAGAGCAAGAAAACTACTATGAGCTGCCTGAATCTGACGACCCTTACCTTATCGAATCGAGATGGCGGGTGTGGAATTTGGTGTACCTAGGTAAAAAGAGTTGGAAATTTGAGGCAAAAGGGTATGGCGATGGTGAAATGAGTTGGTATATTCCTGATGATGGCGAGTATGTTATTAGTATAAATAATGAAATAGTAGATACGGTTGGAGCTTTTGACAACGTCTTACAGTTTGTATTGACAAAGTCGGGATTGAAATCACTAGAAATTATGATCAAACGCAAAGGAGATTAATGAATTCAAAAGGCTATTTTACAACAGTCTTTTCGATAATTGCGCTTGCATTAGTGGCCAGTTATATTATCTACCCTTCTGAAAAGGAAGAATCGCTCATGTACTTCTACGACAGAAGGTATGAAGATGCTTATGAGGGATTTTCAAAACTCTATGATGATGGCGATCGCTCCGCTTCTGTAGCAATACCCCTCGTTTGGTTAGACTTGCATTTTGCGCAGGGTGATCATGCTGCCACTGTGCTAGAAGATTATGTTGAGGAGCATCCTAATGATATTAGTGCAAGAAAGTATTTAGGCGAGATTTTACTAGACATCAGTCGCCCTCACCGATACTTATCTATAAGTCGAGGAATTTATGGAGTGAAGCCTTTGGAGGAGGGGCCGTCTTACGAGGAGAAATTGTACCTTCATTTAGGAGATTTTAGAGGGCAAGAGGGACTGCTCAAGGAAATGATTGAAAGCGGTACGGGTTCACAGGAGCAGTATGTTGAATATGCCTATTTACTAGCTTCGGAAGGCAATATGGATGAAGCTGTCAAGGTTTTTCAGAAGCTTGTGAAAGATAAGCCTTTGCAGGAGATAGGTCAGGATACGATGTTATTTGTCATTCGTGTATTGCTCGATTTTGGTGATAACGATCAGGCGCATGATTTGGCAATGGACTATTTACAGTATTTTACAAAGTTTAGAACGACGCTGGCCTTGATTGGTCTCTTTGATAGTCGCGGTGACGATCAGTTTGTGATACAGCTAATAGACAAGTTACCAGTCACTTTACAAAACCACCCTGTTATTGTGATGAATCGCGCGAAGCAGTTGATGGATTTGGGGAGAAGTGATTTAGCCTATCAATTTGTTATCAAGCAATTTGGTAATGATCCTCCAAAAGAGGTACAGAAAGATTTTTTCCTCCTTGCTCTTGAACAGGAAAAAAGTGAGGATAAGCTCCGATCTTTAGCCGGTAATATCAATTTCTCATCATTTGAGAAAGAAGACATGTATCGTATGGTGAAGTTATTGGTTTCTAAGAAATATGAGGTTCTTTCTCAAGTGATTGAACGTGAAGTTCCTCTGGATATTCTCGATTCATCACCAGCCCTTAGTTTTGCCTTTGAGCTAGCGAAACACCCAGCTTGTGATAAGAAAGAAGGGTGTGTTGATAATTTTCAGAAAACTTACGATTTAAGTGATGCGGATCGTGTGTTTTTGGCATCGATCTACCAACTGAAGGGATATGAACAGTTGGCTCAAGAAGAGCTTTCAGAAGTTGAAACTTTAGAAAATATTCAAGGCGATGAGTTGTTCGAAGTTGCCCAACTGTATGTTAACTTAGATTTATCCGATGAAGGTTTAGATCTTGTCGAAGAGCTGCGTGAGAAAAAGCCTTCGAAGGTTTCTGAAGTTGACGAAGCGTGGATTATCCTTGCAACCGAAGAAGGGCAGGTTGAGGAGGTCATGGAATTTCTCGATCAGGATGATACCGTCGATCAAGTTGCTTTGGAAGAGTTGTTTTATATGTCTGTAGAAAAAGAGTACAACAAGCTTGCATACAATTTAGCGGTAGATCTTAATGAAGACGAGTCCACACCTGAAAGAAAAGAAATGTTGGCTTTAGCATTGATTCTTAACGATAGGGTCGACGAAGGGATGAAGCTGTTCGATGAGGTGCAACAAGGACGGTTTGGTGTGTCTGACAATTATTTCCATGCACTAACAATTGCGGCAAAAAAAAATCAAAAATATCGGGATACTCTAAAAGATCATATTTCACAAAAGCTCAAAAAAGGTGGCCTTAAAGAAGAGGAGACCCGTAACTATGCGTACATGCTTTTGGAAAATGAGTTTAAAGGTGATGCTGCATCGCTATTTTTTGAATTAGCACAAAAGAAAACATATGATGCCGATGATGTACAAAGCCTTTTATATACATGGGGAAAGAAACTTTCTGACGATCAGATGGAGTGGGTGGTAGAACGCGCAAAATCTTCGGAAGGAAAAGAAAAAGGACAGTGGCTAGAGCAACTTGTCTATGTAGGAAATCCAGAAAGTGTGGTTGGTCTCACAGCACCTTCCGAATTAGGTGTTGATGAAATTGCTGATGCCTATCTTGCTGCAGCGATGACTATGAATAATAAACAAATGGTCACTAGTGCAGTAACGTCTATATATCCAAAAGAGCAGCGACTACCGCGTTTGCGTGAACTAGGTAATATTGCACGTGGTCATGACTTGCCGGATATTGCACGAGAGATTTATTTGCGTATCTTGGAACAAGATCCAAATGATTCAAAAGCACTAGAAGCTATGGGAGGTTTATATTTCGATGAAGGCGCCTATTGTATTGCTAAAAGCTATTTTAAAAAATTCTTAGAGAGTACAGAAGATGATAACTACCTTGTCAATTATTTTTTAGGTGAGATTCTTTGGGAAGAGGATAAGAGGGGCTTGGCAAAAGGTTTTTACGATCGTGCTCTTTATCTGATTTGTACAGGTAAATCGGAAAAACCTATTTTGGTAAAAGAAAATCCTTCTGAAGAAGATCAGTTGTCTTTTAACGATCAAATGAAAGAATATGAGGATCGCGAGCAGAACAAAAAATCCACTCAAGCACAAATTTTTCATCGCCTTGATAAGCCTTATGTGGCAATAAATATCTACCGAGAATTAATACGTGAATACCCCAAAAAACTGCAATTGCGCATTGAATTGGCGAACCTGATGATGGATATCACAAAATACCGCTCAGCCAATAGCCTTTTGTGTAGCCACGACTTTTTCGTGCCATCAGATGAGAATGATTCCGATAATATTAAATCGCTAAACATCGATTTCTGTTTAGCAAGGGCTCGATTAATGCGTGAGACGAATCACGTCGCACATTCTATTGGTATCCTGAAAAGTGCCTGTTGCGATGGTACCGAAGATGCCCGTGTTGACGCCTCTATTGCCGACTCAAACTTCGTTGCAGGACATTGGCACCAGTCGATACATTTTATTAACAATACAATCGATAAACAGCCTTTAAACGAAGCGTATCGAGATGCAAGAAAAGAAATTGTTTGGGATCATTTGCCTGCTTTTACTTTAAATTATGAATATCGTAAGACGGGATTAGTTCAAAGAGAGCACTTTTATAGATATCATGCTTTTACGCATTTAACACCATTTCTCGCTGTTGAAAGTGGGGCTGATGTCGACAGAATTGAACTTGGTGCTTTTACGAGTGTAAAAGATGGGGTGACGACGCCATTTCGTGGTGTTCGAAAGAAAGGGGAGATCTCCATCCTTTCCTCCAACTGGTGTGGCGATGTAAGAAAAGGAACTCTCTATTATTCCGAAGGCATCTTCGGTGTAGGTGTCGAGTGGAAAAAATACTCGTATACAGATATTTATACGTACGGATTTGACTGGCAGCGTCCTTATTGGTAAGATATCCAATCGCCGATAGAGAGGGGCGCGCGCGACCAGATATACACAGAGTGGTATCATAGATTTAATCGTTCTTGGGAATTTAACGTCGGCCTTGCAGGAAATCGTTATAACCTCTGGCACTTCTCCAGTGCGGCAGTTACTTGGGAGATTGAAGGGTTATTGACGTACAGAATATCCCAACGACCTTGTTTATATCGTATTTTGGGTGAAGAAGCAGAGCTGACATTAAATTATCAACTCGATAAAGAGCAGATCGATAGGTTAAAGAAAAAGATTGGTGATGATGGTGAAAAGTTTACTCCCTTACCACTTACGGATAGGGAATCACATACATTTTTTGTCTTTTTGAGCAAAGTATTACACAAGTGCTTAGCGACAGAGGGGTATTTCGGATATTTGTATGATCGAGCAACGGGTGGTAGCATGCATCCTGTTGGTGGTGCAGCGGTTATCTTATGGAAGAGGCAGCAGACGCAGGTGCGATTTGACTACAACCACTCTGCTAGCACAGAAAACACAACGGACACAGTAGATAGTTTTATGTTTAATATGAGGCATATTTTTTAGAAATGAGTATCACAGAAAAAAATAAGAAATATATTCCAAAAAAAATATTGGGCGTTCGATTAATCGCTCTTGTGG
>JAJFMC010000260.1 GCA_021772365.1 Chlamydiota bacterium | reverse complement strand
AATCTATCTTATGTAGAAGCGTGTAAAGCATCGGGATTTAATGACAGATATATCATTTTTTCACATATTCTTCCCAACGCATTTCCACCACTGTTGACTCTACTTCCGTTTGCCATTATGGGAGCTATCACCAGTGAAGCTGGTCTCTCGTTCTTAGGGCTAGGTGAGGAAGGCTCAAGCTCCTGGGGTGTTCTCATGGATGAAGGGCGTATGGCTTTTCCTGGAGAAAGCTATCTTCTGTGGCCTCCTGCCATCTTGCTGACAGTCCTCCTCATTGCCATAGCACTCGTCGGTGATGCCTTGCGCGATGCGCTAGACCCTAAAGTGCTGAAATAAAATCTTACTAAATCTTAATAAAAAAAAGTTTGGTAAATTATTAAAAATGAATGTATAATGAGTAAAAAGAACGTAACGTATTTCATTTATTTACCCGATACTTATTAGTTTAAGATATTTTTTTTAAGCATGATGTTTGATTTTAAAAAAATATAAAGAAAGGTTTAGTTATGAGATGTGATAATTTTACTTCTAAACTATTCAAATATGTATTTGGGATTACAACAATCGGCTTGTTTGTATTTGCAGGTCAAGTAAATGCAGTTAAAGCCTATAGTAACGCGACACCATTGGGTAATCAGGGCTATTCTGGCTCTTTGGGTCTTGAGTTTATGGTCAATAGCCCCATAATTGTCTACTCCTTGGGCGTTTACGATAGTGATGCGAAGGGAATATCCGGTACGCTAAACTCCCGACTATGGGAACGTACAGGTCCATCTACAGGAACGGCTTTGACGCCAGCTCTCAGTTTTACCTCTGGCGATCCTGGAAGCCTTGATGGAAATTATCGATTTAAAGACTTGATCGTTCCATTACTTTTAACACCGGGAACTTATGTTGTTAGTTCTTGGGGTTACAATTCAGTAGATTTAAACGGTAATACTAATCCTGCTAACGGAGCTCCTTTTCCCGTCATTACAGGAGAGACTGGTGGTGGTCTAGTTACTTATTCCGGTTCATCGTATGGTCCCGTTGCAACTGCTTTCCCAGGTATTACGTCCTCAGATAACGACCCATTTCACTATGCAGCTGGTAACTTTACTTTTACCGCTGTACCAGAGCCTAAGACTTACTTGATTCTAGGTTCCTTACTTGGTCTGACGGTGTTTGCATTATCTGCTAGGAAAAGGCCTAGAAAACAGCCCAAATAATTTTGCAATTCCCTCTTTAAATATACCCAAACAAGTTGAAAATTTGTTTGGGTATATTCTGCTCTCACTTCAGCCTGAGAATTTTTCCTACGCCGGCATCCCAATCTTGCTCAGCATGAAAATCACCCATAGATGGCTATTGGAAATTTCCCTGCCGAGTAATCTAGGGCGCCGACTTTGGAAAAATTCTTAGATTGAAGTAAGAGCAGTATATTACCGAAACCCGAATGATTTTATTGCAACAGCGCTAATTCATCGATCTTGTTTCTACCAGCAGTAATGGTCCTTTTTCCACTACCGACCATACGGGATGTGTAGCTGATCGCTCTCTACTAAATCCATATACATGCATAGAAACCGCTCTATATTTAAAGTAAATAATAGTGTGATTAATATGATAACGGATGTTTAAATTGTAATCAGATGAGATGAAATGGCTGACCAGTAATAGACAGAAAAATGATTTTTCTCTAGAATTGGACAACGGTAATTAGAAACCGATCGGAATAATTCAATTTTCGACATTTACGCGACATTCAAGTCACCGTACTCGTCTGTTGTCCACTGAAGGGATTACAATTCATGGAACAATTTGAGATTATCTTACAACAGATTAAGGAACTTCTTTGGGGCCCTCCACTACTGATCCTCTTATTAGGAGCAGGTGTTTACCTGACTTTTTTACTGAAAGGCGTCCAATTTCGCTATATGGGATATGCATTAAAACAGGTGTTTGCTAAGAAGCAGGATAATGCTAAAGGCGATATTAGCCCTTTTGAAGCTTTGATGACTTCACTTGCCGGCGCTATAGGGACAGGCGCTATTGTTGGCGTAGCTTCTGCTGTCGCTATTGGAGGACTTGGTGCTCTATTTTGGATGTGGGTTACCGCGTTTGTTGGAATGGCAACGAAATATGCGGAATCGCTACTAGCTGTGAAGTATCGAAAGGTTGACGAACGCGGAGAAATGATCGGTGGACCAATGGAATATATCGAGTATGGCTTAGGCTGGAAATGGATGGCTATACTGTTCGCAAGCTTTGGAAGTGTCGCTGCTATTGGTACGGGAAATATGGTTCAGGTCAATTCTATTGTTGAAGCTGTCGGTACTATTTGGGAGGTGAATCCGTGGATTTCCGGAGTCGTGATCTCCCTATTGACCGGTCTCGTTATTCTCGGTGGAGTACGGAGTATTGGTCATGTCGCAGGGGTTCTTGTCCCACTGATGGCTACGTTTTATATAGTTGGTGGGTGCATTATCATTTTACTGAATATTCAGCATATCCCCGCAGCATTGAAACTTATTTTTGTGAGTGCTTTTACTGGACAAGCTGCGTTGGGTGGATTTTCAGGAGCAACATTGCTACTTGCGATACAGATGGGAGTTTCTCGAAGTGTTTTTTCTAACGAGGCAGGATTGGGGATTACTTCCATTGCTGCTGCTGCTGCGAAGACGGATTCTCCTGGAAGGCAAGCGATGATTACGATGACCGGCGCACTGCTGAGTACTGGCATCGTCTGTACGATCACTGGGCTGGTGGTTGCCGTCAGTCAGGTCTTTGGTACGACCTATCCCGATGGAGCGATGATTAATGGCGCCCCTCTAGCCATTGCAGCTTTTGGTAGTTCAATTCCGGGTGGTGGGTATATTGTAACGTTTGGACTTGTGCTTTTTGCTTTTTCGACTATCATTGCTTGGGCATACTATGGAGAAAAGTGTTGGGAGTATATCTTTGGAGAGCACTACATTTGGTTGTACCGCCTTTTGTTTACGTTAGTGATCATCCCTTCTGCAGTCTTGAAAATGGAGATGGTATGGCATATTGCCGACATTTCTAATGCTTTGATGGTCATCCCCAATATTATTGCTTTGATTCTTCTTTCCGGAGTGATCAAGGCGGAAACGCGAAAATTCTTGATAATAGCAAATAAGGAAATAGCGCGGGAAAACAACAACAAGTAAGATAAGCGTATGAGCGAAATAAGTTAAAAGGGTGACATGGATATTGATTTAACTGCCTTACCGATTGTTTTATTAGACACTATTTATGGGGTGCTGTGGAGTTTCCCTCTCTTATTAATGATTGTAGGGATTGGTCTTTATCTGACTATTGTACTCAAGGGAATACAATTTCGCTATCTGGGTTATGCTTTAAAACTCGTTTTTGGAAATCGACATTTTGAAGGAGAAAAGGGGGATATCAGCCACTTTCAATCCCTAATGACAGCACTTGCCGCAACGATTGGTATTGGAAATATAGCTGGGGTATCGACAGCTATCGTTATTGGCGGTATGGGGTCTCTTTTTTGGATGTGGGTCACTGCTCTTATAGGAATGGCAACGAGATATGCCGAAGCTGCCCTCGCTGTTAAATACAGAACCACTGATAAGCGCGGAGAAATGTGCGGTGGCCCGATGTACTTTATTGAGTATGGTCTTCAATGGAAGTGGCTATCGATTGCATTTGCCATATTCGGTGCTATTGCTGCTTTCGGTGGCGGAAATATGTTACAGTCGAACTCTGTTGCAGATGTGATGTTTTCTCTTTTTTCACTTGATCCTATGTGGACGGGTGTGATTATCGCCGTCTTAACAGGGGTAACACTCATTGGTGGTATTAAAAGTATTGGTCGTGTGGCGTCTTTTCTCGTACCGATGATGGCTCTTTTTTATATAGCAGGTGCCGGTGTAATTTTAGTCGTTAATTACGATATGATCCCCGAAACGATCGCAACGATCTTTTCGACAGCATTTACGGGGCAGGCAGCTGTAGGTGGGTTTGCGGGGTCTACGTTATTAATTGCAGTACAGATGGGTGTGAGTCGTGGTCTGATGACTAGTGAAGCGGGCCTTGGAACAGCGTCGATTGCAGCAGCAGCAGCACAGACAGATGTTCCAGGTAGACAGGCTCTAGTTTCTATGACAGGTTGTTTTCTCGCCACAATTGTGATGTGTACAGTAACAGGGTTAGTTTTGGGAGTAACCGGTGTTTTAGGGGACTACGGATCTGGCGGTAAGTTACTGACCGGTGCGTCGATGACTGTTGCTGCATTTGAATCGGTCTTTCCATGGGGTGGTTATGTAGTCACTGTGGGTCTTGTCCTATTTGCCTTCACGACACTTCTCGGTTGGGCATACTACGGTGAGAAATGCAGCGAATACCTTTTTGGAGAA
>JAJFMC010000259.1 GCA_021772365.1 Chlamydiota bacterium | reverse complement strand
TTTTTTAATTTTTTCTTTTTCTGCTTTTTTTTCTGAGCTTCAAATTTTGTTTTACCTAGTATCTTAACTACTTTATCTTCTAGACCTTGCTCAAACATATCAAGAATTTTCTTATGTTCTTCAATGAAAATTTCTGGTTGTTGAACAATTTTTTGTAGCCCATCAGGTAATAAGTGCATGTGATCGTAAACATACTGCAGTTTATCTTCTAAGTCGCCGTACATTTGCTCGATTTTGCGAATCATTAGTTTCGCTTCGCTCATTGACTCTTCGGTTTCAGCAACTTTAGCCTCCCCTTTCGCCTTTAATTTTTTGGGGCGTGCAGTAAGTCTAGATCTCTTTAGAGATCCTTTCATTCTATACCTAGCCTTCTTTCGTGTAGGCTCAAGAGGCTTAGGCTCATTACTTTCTTTATCGCCTTTTTCAATCATAGAATTTTGTGTACAAACACTCTTTCTGCTAGCAAAACACTATATTCTCAAAGCCAAAATGCAAATTTTGAACTTTATTGAGTATATATCAAACTAATACCATGAATATTAATTTCATAGAAGTTATACTCGCTTAAGAACGTAATTGCCACCCGAGGAAAATTGGGATCGATTCCAATTTATTCAGGGGTAGCAATTAGGGTCATAGACAAGAAAAATAGCGGGAACAGCTGCTTTTATCAACTCACCATTGATATTAATCATCTTTCGTTATATATTTTCATCCGGATAGGTGTAAAAAACGTTAAAGGTATATTTAATGGGGTATATAAAAGAAATTCAAACACAAATTACTAAACGCGACTTCTCAAAATTTCTAATGCTCTGGGAAGAGTACTGCTCAGATGAAAATGCTGATCCTAATGAATATATACAAATTCTTGAGCTAATTAAAAATTCTGATTTTTGTGCTCCATTTGGTAAATTTGTTGAGTTAGGACTTCCTTTATGGGAGGCAATCCAAGACAATAAAACTGCGGCTGATAAAGTAATTCGCTTGATCGTAGATTTACAGACTACGAACAACCCTACTTTGGCCGATACAGTGATGAATATCTTAGAGAGAGAATATGGCAGCGATCCTGAATTCATCGAAAGACTTAGACTTATCAGGATAAAACCACAGTCGGATTTCCAAGGGGCGATCAGCAACTATCGTCTTTTGATGCATATGGCCGTTGGGAAGTGCGTATACCATACTGGAGGCTGGGGGACAGGCGAAATTGTTGAGATTTCTCACCTTCGTGAACAGCTGGCCCTGGAATTTGAGTACCTTGCGGGTCGTAAACACTTAACATTTCAGAATGCGTTCAAAACTTTGATTCCTCTTCCGGATGACAACTTCCTTGCTCGTCGCTTTGTGAATCCTGACGATTTGGAAGAAGAAGCAAAAAAAGATCCTGTTGGGGTGATAAAGACCGTTCTTAGAGACATGGGTCCATTGTCAGCAGCAGAAATCAAAGAGGAACTTTGCGAGCTGGTGATTCCAGAGAAAGACTGGACCCGCTGGTGGCAGAATGCCAGGGCGAAGCTCAAAAAAGACACCTTGATAAAAACGCCATCTAATTTGAAAGCACCATTTGTGTTACGAAGCGTAGAAGTTTCTCATGAGGATCAGTTGCATCTAGAGATCCACTGTACGAGTGACATCTCTGAAATCATCCAAACGACTTACAATTATGTTCGTGATTTTCCAAACATGCTGAAAAAAGATGATGTGAAAGCATCCATCCGTCAGAGAATCACTAACCTTTTAAAAGAGGAGGAGTTAAATCCTCACCAGGAACTTCAGATTTATATTTTCTTGGAAAACTTATTGGACCACCATTTTGAAGGAGGAAAAACGGTCAAAGAGATCATCACTCTTTCTTCCAATGTTGAAGAATTAATTTCCATGGTTGATATCATTGCTTTTAAAAAGCGGGCTTTAGTAGCAGTTCGAGAATTCCGTGAAGACTGGCAGGAACGTTTTCTTTCGTTTTTGACAAAAATCCAACAAAGCCAGCTTCGCGATTACCTTCTGAAAGAACTGTCGCAAGGGGAGACATTAGAGAAACTTCATGCTCTGATTGACGACCTTCTTCACCACCCGATCAAATCCCCTGAAACATTTGTTTGGTATTTCCAAAAAATCAATTCAAAAAACAGTGACAACCTTCCTTTCAGTGACGAGGAGGGAAAATGCCGTTTTTACGAAAGCTTTTTGGTCCTTTTACACAAGATAGAGAACAATTCAGATTACAAAGACCTGGCCAAGAAAATGCACCAAATTAGTACAGGAAAGCGCTTCCAGTCTGTCCGTAACATTTTTGAAGGGGCAACGCTTTCTTTTGTCAAAGAATTTTTGTTGTTGGCATCGAAATGTCATACCTTTTCAGGTCACGATCACAAAATTTTGTTGTCGCTTGCACAAGTCGTTTTCCCTGAGCTAGCACCCTCTAAAAAGACAGAAGACAGGTTGCAGCTTGACGGCCGTGTTGTTTGGACGACGGAAGACGGTTATCGAAAAACGCAAGAACGTGCGCAACATATCGGAACTGTTGAGATTATTGAAAATGCTAAAGAGGTGGAAGCCGCACGAGCACTCGGCGACCTGAGGGAAAACTCTGAGTATAAATTTGCTGTTGAGCGAAGAAGGCAGCTTCAAGGGGAACTCAAAAGCCTTTCTGATGAGCTTAATAGAGCGCGCGTTATTACTGAACAAGATGTC
>JAJFMC010000258.1 GCA_021772365.1 Chlamydiota bacterium | reverse complement strand
CCAGTGAGTTTCTTGTGCTGATCCAACAATCATTCCACCGATAAATGCACCTAAAGCTCCAGATAATCCCATTATTCCAGTAAACATTGCCATTCCAAAACAAATTCCAAGTGAAGCGAATACCTGTAGTTCATGATCATTTTTTACATATTTCAACCAAGAGATACTAATTTTATCCTTTATGGTTATCCATGTTACAACAGTGATAATTGCAGCTGCACCTATAAATTGCAAAGCCAGCTCTTGAGTTGTAGGCTTTGTTCCTCCTAAAAATGATAAACTGATCAACATCGGTGTAATCAGGATATCTTGAACCAAAAGTATGCCAATGACATCTTGCCCAACTCGACTATCAATTTCCTTCCAGTCTTCGAGGAGTTTAATGACTACAGCAGTACTACTCAAACTTATCACAAATCCCAGTAAAATTATCCTTTCAATTGACCAGTCTAAAAATGTCCCTAAACCGGCCATTACCACAACACTAAATGTTATCTGTAAAATTGTTCCAACTACAGAGACCAGCCAGTTTTCTGTGATCCTTTTTGGTGATATTTCCATACCAACAAAAAAAAGAAGGAATAGCACTCCAAAATTTCCCACTCGGGTAAGCAGCTCTTGATCATCGAACACCCCTAGAAAATGAGGGCCCAAAACAAATCCGGCTACTAAATAGGCAACAACATGTGGCTGCCTAAGTTTACGCAGAACAAGTGCTATAATTAAAATAATAAATATTGACGCTACAAATAGAGGTATAATTGGATCGGAATGCATAAAGAAATCTTCATTTAGATTGTAATTACTAAAATTTATGGCAATAACTACTTGTCTTTTCTCTGCCGTTTGAACTAAATTACCCCCACCGTTCTTTTCAGGCAAGAAAATTCGGGTATATTAAATATTTTGTCGACTGTAATTTGAAATCTGTGTTAAAATTCGTTAACACTATTACAAATAAACAATCACACAACACCTTTACCTACTTAACCAAACTTTATTTTCCAGAGAATAACATGAATAACAACAATTCAGTCAGTATAATTAAACTGACCATTAGTTTTATAGCTCCTCTTACATCAGTGGCTCTGATGATTTTTGGAAGTGCATTTTACACAACTTTTCTAAGTATCTATTTAGATAGTGAGGGATATTCGCGTGGAGAGATAGGGTTTATCCACTCTGCTTTTGCTTTAGGAATGCTTATAGGAGCCTTCCAAATGGAGAAGCTAATCAATAAAGTAGGACATATTCAAGCTTTAGCTGTTTTCGGTAGCTTAGCAACTTGCTCGACTCTATTGCAAGCATTACACCAAAGTTTTGCGAGTTTTGTTATATTACGTTTTTTTGTAGGTCTTTCTCTTGCAGCCCTCTATATAGTAATCGAAAGTTGGATGCTCTACCACAGCAATACAAAAACACGGGGTGTAGTGTTGTCTTTATATATGATTTGTCTTTATACTTCCCAGTCTATCAGTCAACAGCTTCTTTCAATTATAGATATTCATAGCTTTACTCCTTATATTGCCTCTGCGATATTTACCTCTCTCAGTATTATTCCAGTTGGCTTATCAACGTTCAAAATTGCAAATGCACACCACCATGAACCGATAAAATTTAGAGATATCCTGAAAATTTCGCCTTTCGGTGTTTCTGGATGCTTCATTTCAGGACTAATTTTAAGTGCTCTTTATAGTTTTTACCCTATCTTTTCTGTTTCAAAAGGGATCCCTAGTGCAAACCTTATGTCTGTAACAATTGCAGGTGGTGTGATTTTACAATTTCCGATAGGGAAGCTTTCTGATTATTTTGAAAGAAGAAAAACATTGCTGATCATTGTGATCACTGCTCTAATTTTTTCTATATCTGGTATTTTTGTTACTAATAATTCAAGTACCAGTATTTTAGTGCTTTCATTTCTGATGGGAGGTTTTTTGTTTGCATTATACCCTTTAAGTATTACACAGGTTTGTGATCATCTTGATCATGCACATGTTACCACCGCCACAGCCTTGTTATTGGTGTCGTACGGCCTTGGTTCAATAGCAGGTCCTATTGCATCTTCCACTGTCATCGATATATTTGGTATTAACTCGATATTTATTTATTTCACCATTCTTTTGATGTTATTAGGTGGGATCGGATCCTATACGACCATTCGCCGTCCAATTATCCCTCTTGACGAACAAACTGACTTCATTCCACTTCCAAACATGACACCTGTGGGTTTTGAAATGGATCCAAGAGGAGATACTGAAGAATGATCTATACCGAAGTCAACTCAAAACTAACTCTTTGCCTAAAATCAAGTTTTGAATACTTTTCGGTATCATGTAAAAATTTTAAAGAACAGGTAGATAAACATGTTTCCATTTGAACACAGTATATTTTCAACTAGTACAATGTTACAAAGTTTTTCAGTCCTTGTCAGCATGGTAGGCGCTTACCTCTTTTGCAATATCATTATTAAAATACTAAACTTCAGCTTAAAAGAATTTGTAAAATCCAATAAAGTATCTGATTATTTGGAAACACTTCTCTTCCCTTTACTATGGGGCCTGATTCTGTGGACATTTGTTGCTGTTAGCATCGAATTTCAGTTGGACTTATGGATTACTCGTACCGCAGCAGTTTTGATAACATCTTGGGCAATCACTCGATTTATCAGTTTGTTTGATTTTCAAAAAAATCATATTAAACTTGCTCATCTATTAGTATATACCATCGCATCTTTAGAAATTTTCGGATTGCTCCACCATGTATTTGGAATCATGGATAGTATAGGCTTTACGATTGGTGAACTCAACATCACTCTTCTTTCTGTTTTAAAAGGCGGAATTACATTTGCCTTTTTTTTATGGGGTACCATTATACTTTCTAGACGCATTGAGACAGAATTGAAAGGATCGGTAAAAATCGAACCTTCCCTACAAACGCTTTTTACCAAGTTAATTAGAGTTTCTTTAATAGCATTTTCAGTATTAATTGCGTTAAGCAGTGTGGGATTGG
>JAJFMC010000257.1 GCA_021772365.1 Chlamydiota bacterium | reverse complement strand
GCTCAAGCTCTTACCACTAGGAACATAAGCATCATGGTTCCAAAGCACCGCCGCAAAAGCTTTTGCAGGCATACAAATATATTCTGGATTAAAGTGATAGTACAGAGTGAACTGGGAGTTCCTGAAGCGTGTACCGATAGCATCTCTCACGCGGCAATAATTTTTTCCGTGTTTTCTCCAGTCGACAAAACTATATTTCACTTCTACACCGGTGTTGCAAATTTCATAAACACCACCTTCAATCAAATAAGCATAGTGGTCAACTCGTGCATCAACGATAAATCCGGCAGCATGAACATACCAATCTCCTAAACACTCGCAGTAACTATTGTATTTTAGGAGGACTCCGTCGAAACGACTTAAAAATTGAACTTGAGAATCAAAAACCTGATACAAGCGACGACGACCTACTTCTATATCAAACCGTGTACACCCATCACAGCACAAGTTGTACCCTATATAAGCTTTTTTCAAGTCAAGGTCACAACCGGAGCCACTACCATGCATGCCTTCAGGATCTTTTTTGCAATTGTGATCGTTACAAACACCTCCTGTGTTATCGAACTGAAGATGAGCAACGGCCCAGGCTCTATCGCATACGTAGTCAAACCGTAGGTTAAACGCCATATTATATTTATCTTTCCCGATATACTTGTAATAATCACCCTTATCAATCCTTCTGATTCGGCCGAAATAATCTTCTTCACACTTACGCTTCCAACTAGCCCTAACATCACCACTAATAGTTAAGTTACAAGACTTCTCCTTAACGTTAATCGTTCTTTTTGTGTTGATGTAGTCGTATAGGGCATCCCAATCTCTCTCATCAAGGTCTTGTTCGAATTGTGAGTTATCACCGGGGTCGCAGCGAACGGTATCACGGTCGCAATCGGAGCCACAATCGGAGTCACAGGCGGAGTGAAGAGGAGGAGTGAAGAGAGTTGCTACAAAAAAGGCGAGCAGCAAGTGTTTGATGGATTTCATATTTATCTCCAGAATTATTCTTGTTACGTTTTTATATCGGATCCATTTAAAGCCTTTAAACGCCTGAGAGTACGTTGTCAAGGCTTCATTAGAGTTAAACCGATTTAACTAGCTAGGACAATACTACTGAATAGTCTGTTTAATTGCAACGACCTTCCCAAATAAAACTACTTCTTTATAGAGGTTATTGCAAAATAATTTTCCACATCTAAAAGTGAAAAAACAACTTCTTCAATTAGTAAGAGCACGCAATACCGACAGATACACTCCATGTCTTCCAGTCGAGTTTTCTAACTTCAAGTAAATCATCATCCTCATCTTTGCCGCAACCGTGGTTTAAGTTCCACGCTTGATAAGAGCCCATGACAAATCCTGTCCAGTCACAACAAAGGTCAAACATAATACCGGCATTTCCAACAAATCCTTGCCCACACCCACATTCATCTCTATTCAGCCTAGAAAAATCAACATCTTGAAAGAGAACATTAGACCTGCGATATTTACCACTAATCTCGGCCCAGTGATACTCAAAACCGGCAAATACATCCCACCCACAATAATCGGCGAAGATTAAATCGAGTCCAATCCATGGACCATACCAATTTAACGTATAACACTCTTTTAAGCCTGGAATACTAATATCTATAGGTAAATCATTGATGATATCCAACGCTAGTTTAAGGTGTGAGGTCTCGATATCTTGTCGGCTCCATGAATACCCAAAAACCGGAATAAATTTGAACCCGCTGCAACCGCAGTCAAATTGATATCCAACTCCTGCGGATAGATCAAATACAATACAGTCATCAGCGTTTCCGTAGGTTTCTGCGATATCTATTTCTCCGGCAAAATCATCTCTTGATGTTGTTCCTCCGAAAATCCAGCCTGAATCAGCATGAGCTCTGAAGTAGACATTATCCCAAACATAATATCCTCGGGCTGTAATTTGATGAATTCTCAGTTTGTCAAATTCTTGTGTGGTTGTGATACCGGTACAGTCTGTTACTTCGTAAGAAATGCAATCTTCTCGAAAGGAATATCCAACGGCTACGTTACCTTCATCTCCATAGCAACAGCCACCACATCCGCGGGCGTGTAGATTTGCAGAGCAAGCTACCGTAAGTAGGGCAAGTAGTGATAGTAGTGATTTCATCATGATTCTCCGGATTCAATACATTATTTTATCAAGTTCATTGTTTGGGCATAACAATAGAGGATCACAACATTATAGAAAATGATATTGTTTAATTTTGAAGATTCTTTATCAACCAGTATATTCAAAAGGGTTAGTGAACACTCCCCAGTCCGGTTGTTTACGTGAGCCGTCTAACCAATGACCCCACTGTTCCATAGGTTCCCCTTCGCCCCCCAGAGGATCTACTCTCCACAACTCCAGCTTTCCTGTTCCTGGATTAACCAAGAAGGCAAAATGATCTTTCACCCAGTTGGAATCTGCAAAGATAATTGGCGGTGGAAGACTAAGTTTTTCTTCTTCACAAATTTTTTTGATTTCTTTGTGATAGTTGACTGGAAAAGACGTTTCTAGCTTTGTGAGTGCTATGAGAGCTTTGCAAACATCTTGAAATTGTTTTGCGCCCATTACACTTTCTCCCCACACCTTATTTGAAAGGGTATCGACATAGCGAACAGCTTTGTTGACTAGTTCGGTAGGGAAATTTGAAATTTTAGAAAGAACCGTTTCCACATGATCTTGAAGTTTGTAGATGGGAAAGAAAGGCAAGTTTTCAAATAAAATAGAGTCGATAGTAGAAGAGTCGATAACAGGCTTTCCTTTATACTGTAACCCACTTTGTTTTTCCGTGGTATAGACTAAATAGTCACGAAAAACCTGAGCAGTCATAGACCCCTGTAAGTTACCGAAACACTGATTGAAATATGGCCGGAAATTTGGGGGAACCTTAGGAAGAATGCGCTTTACCAAAGCTCGCATCATATCCGGATTGACAATAATTTCAGCAACGGCGCGCTCCATAGGGAAGATCCAGCGGTCACGTACCCACGTATAGGTAAAGTCTTCATTTTTCCACGCTTCGGAAAACATTTCGTAACCGGGTTTTAGAAGATAGGCATGCGTAGGGGAGTGAGTGAGAAGAGAGCGGTTAGGGTTACCAACAAAAGTATCAGTAATCGAAGAAGGTATTTGTTTAATTGTATCTACAAAAAAGACTAACAATTCTTGTGGAGACTCTACCCAGCGAGATTCTGAAGTCGGTTTGTCTTCACGTCGGAAGTACACGCTAACAAGGGTATGAAGGCTTCCTCCCGATGTATACACCCATGGTTTTTTTTCAACTCGGTCGAGGTTTTCCAAAGGGTTTTCTATAAGAGGAACATTATGAGCAGCGGCCATTCTTTGTAGAGCGGTTTCCATAAATTCTTTTGTACGAACATGATTCACCACTTCTGTGGTAATTTCAGAGAAAATTTGCTCAAGCCCTTTAAACCTTTCATCGGTATCCATCAACCGCTCTGCTGCAATAAAAAAGCTTACTAGACTTTCAGTAAATTGGTTTGGATTAGTAATAAACGTCCATTGTGAAGTGTTCGTTCGTCCATGTTTGTAGATTAAACGAAACCCGGCGGGGCTATCATCATAGGGTCCGACGCTAACATCAATCATATCGGGATCGTAGATCTCTTGGAAGTAATTCGGAAAGGTATTTAAATAAAAATCAACAAGATTATCGAATAGGTGAGCGATTTGTTTAGCTTGATAGTGAGCTTGATCACGAAGTTCTTGAATTACTTTAAGTTCATTAATTTTGGCACGATAATCAATTTTCAACCAGCGAGCTTCATCTTCAGAGGTCGCATTTTTTAGGCGGTTTTCCCGAATTTTTAGTTGCGCATACATCTGCTCATATTCGAATTGAAGGTCTTCTACTTTTCGGTTATATTCATCGAGTTTTCCTTTAAGGATGACCCATAAACATTGTCCGATACCGCCAGGTTCTTCGTGCTTCAACCCTAAGCTTGCGTAAAGGTTCCACTTGGCAAACTGAGCTTTTGTTTCAGCGAACGATGCTAAACTATACTCCCAGGTCCTCAAAAGGGCATTATCTGTTAATGCTTTAAAGGCAGCACAAGCTCTTTCAAACTCTATTTTAAAACGTGAAACAGCTTCCCCTTTTCCACCAATGTGTTTTCCGGCCCTTGGTGACTGCATCATAATTCGACCAAAAACCATTCCTTGTGAACGATTTTCAAATTCTTTTAGATCTTTCTCTGTTAGGGAAAAATGTGTGAGTAACAACTGTTTGATGATACTTTCGGGTGTCACAATTAGCAGTTGATACTTCTCATCTTTAACCTTTAAAAAAGAGTAAATCATCTCCTTGAGAACATTCATATTTTCTTCTATTGGAGCATCAAAGGAGGTGCCCCCTTCCATCTCCATAGCAGCAATTAGTCCGGGTTGCGAACATAGTTTTTCAGCCCCTATTTCTGGGTCGCCGGGGAGATAAAAAGCACGTTTTAAATCCCCACTACCCCAACTGTGACATAGGGGGACCGAGTATTCAACACCTGAGAATGTACGTTTCATTTTGCCTGTGTTTAGAAGCTCTGTAATATCCGCTAAAAATTTAACGGGCTGTTCATCGTGAACAATAATAGCTGGTGCTGTAGCAAAACATGAACCTAATGCCTGTCTTAAGTAACATAACAAGGCACTTAAAGCAGCACGTCGCGCATGAGCGTTTGTAACGACGACTTTAGGAGAAAGCTGTAGAGTATCCTTGATTATATGATCGGCTATCTGGTGCATATGAGGCTTACTAATGCTTTGTAGAGAGGATACTAACTCTTTACTTTCATCAAGCAGTCTAAGCATTTTCAATAAGTGTCCTTGCCTTAATGCATCATGCTGTCTCCCTGGACCGATGAAATAGGTATGTTGACTAACAATATCGATGATATGCTTGAGCACTCCACGATTTAAGAAACCTTTATCATCAATGAGCAAGTTGGCTAAACGACGAGTACGTAGATTGGTTCTAACTGAACAACTATCTTGAAAGCCACTAAAGTCTACACGCTGGCTTAAATCCTCATACTCTTCAAGACAAACACGCTTTAGATTATCAGATTCTAATTTATGCTTGTTTTTCCTATTTTTAGATACATACGAATAAACATTTAAGAGGAAGTCTGGATCTTCAACATTTGTTTTCACTGCCGATCGAATATCTTGAATCTGTTCTTTTCCCACAATATTTTATTTCCTATTATTCGAAAAAGCTCAAGGTTTAAGCCTTTTCTTTGCCAAAAACCAAATCTTGAGCTCTATTAAGTATTCACTTATGAGGACATAATAGCATGATTCGCTCTATAAACAATCAAAATAAAAGAATATAGAGGGAATTGCAAAAGTAGTTGAAGCAGTTTTCTAAAGATTTTTTGGCTCGCAAGGGGCGGAGTTAGCAGCCAACCATGCGTTGTTTACAAGAACGAGCCCGAAGCGAGGCGGAAAAAGGCTTAGAAAACAGCCCAAATATTTATGCAATTCTCTCTATAGGTGGGATTAAAAAATGAGTTATTTTTTAAAATTAAAAACTGACACGATTCTTCCATGCTCATTTCCGCTATTTTTCGATAAATTTTATAGTTTCTTCATCATATCGTGTTCCTTCCAAAATTTCTGAGGTATACTCATCATCCCACTTAGAATTAATCCAACTCCAAACGACTTCATTTTTAGGGTTTATTTCAAAAACTCTACCTGCACCAGGTTCTGTAATCAAAATATTACCGTTAGAAAGTTTTTGATGTTTTCCCCCTCTTAAGGCATAAAAATACTCTTTTTCTTTATGTCCATATAGCACTTTAACTTCATTTGTTTGAGGATCAACTTGTAATATTCGGCTTCCAATGTTCTTCGCTCCAGGGTCAATTCCAATAGAATGGTTGTCATAAATTGTAATAGTTCCATCTGCATGAAAATCAGGGTCATGCTGTCCAATAATTGGAAGAGTAAGTAACCATTTGATAAGGTGAGTTTTCCCATCTAAAACCATTATTGTATGAATATGTCTCATTGATACCATAATATCCCCCGCCTCAAAAACATCAAAGGCGTCAGCCATATTCTCACCAAGGACATCGACATTATTTAAGTGCAAAACATCCCCTGTTTTCTTTTTAATAATTCCTTCATATCCAGAATCATAAATAGATTTTAAAAGTGATATTTCTTCGAGAACTTCACCATTAGGAGAAACTTTTAGGACAGTATCTTCCACAAAGGGGGGACCAAGTGGAAATTCTTTTGAATCTTCATGCATTTTTCCTCCAGGAACCCAAAAGTTTCCGCTCTTATCTTGAAAAACAGAATGGTGTGTTTTCATAGGAAGCTTCCAAATAACTTCAGAGTCTTTATTCATTCTATACAAGGAGTCATGTTCATGATTAAAAACTAAATCCCCATTAGGAAGCAATATTGAGCCATGAATATATGCTTTTCTCTTGGCTTCTGCTGAAAGATCATCAGTATTAAGAACCCATTCGTTTAGTATATTTCCATCTAAATCAATAAGCCTAGCACCAATTGAGAAATCACCATCCTTTTTCCAAATACCAGTAATAAGCGTTGCTCCTGGATAAACCTCGTCACGTTTATCAATCACAACCCCCTCACCTTCATACGTAGTTGGAGTTAAATAGTGGGGAATTCCAAAAAGCACTTTCGCCGTACGCCATGCATTCCTAGCCTGGTTGTACGGGAAAACTCGAAACGTAGCTACATAAACACCAAGAAAAAAAGATATGAAAAGTAATCCTATTAAAAAAGCTCTATAAAAAAATTTATCCGCAAAAGACTCATCGGATTCGTTTGACATATATATTGCTCCAAAAATTTGAAAATAATGCTATCCCTTTTAGAATGTACCATAATCAAGGCTTAATTTTCAGGGTAGTTTTTTTTATATCTACAAAAACAACAAACAAGTAAGTAATTAACACAACCTCACAACATTTAACTACAAAAAAATTAACCGTATTATGTGAACATACTCCCTAAACCTCGATTTTAGGCAAA
>JAJFMC010000256.1 GCA_021772365.1 Chlamydiota bacterium | reverse complement strand
GGTAACTTTTATCATAGGTGTAATTCGTTCGTGAGAGTTTCATCAATACAGCCATCATAATGAATCAGTATCTACCTCATCGATTTTAAGGTGTTCAGCTTCGTCTTCTAAATATTCAAGCTTCCCTTCAAAGTCTTTGATTGCTTCCCAAAATAGTGCATTTTGGATTTGACGAACACGTTCGGATTTTTCCCCGATATTTTCATTTTGTTCGAGATTAAAAATTGAGGACACTACATCCTCAAGAAGTTCATCATCAATATTTTTCGACCTTACACCGTTTAGTTGATTTTTACGGTAGTCCTGAAAATCTTCCAAATTACTTTGCAGATTTTCTACGAAGGATTGATAAGAAACAGAGATATCGGTTTCAGGGTCATCAGAGTTTAACGATTCTTCGTACTCTTCACGAAAAGAGGTTACATTATCTATAGCTTTTTTTATCAAGGGTTTAAGACGAATACTCCTTGGCATGTACTGACCTCCTTGCCATTCCTATTCCCATAATTACGGGAACGGATCATGCACTTTTGTATCCTCACCTTACTCACTGATTGGCAATCGTGTCAAATAGATAGTTTTTCACGCTCTATCAAACTCAAAAACAACACATTAGTAAATCAGAAACAAACACTATATTAACATAAAAATTAAAATAACTGAATAAATCAATTTAATAAAAACAACACAATCTCAACCTAATCCAACCCAATTAAAAACATAACTTCATAAAAACATTAACATGCATATCACATCGACTCTTATCAGACGATTTTTCCCATACATTCCCCCTTTTTTGTTGACGAATATCTCTAAGACGATTAGATTCCACAAATATTAATTAGTTTATATTTCAGAAAAACCTATAACCATCCATACCTATAAGGAGGATCTTATGACTACACCTGCAGCACTAAAATCAGTACTTGCAGAATCACAAGCTAGACAGCTTGGAGATGCAAGTTTTGGTGGTCAAGTTGATCGTTGGGGAAGCAAGCCGCTTAAAACAGAAGATGAGAACCTAGCAAAGTTCGGATCATTTAAAGGAAGAGGTGCTTGTTTAGTAAATTTAGTAGCCACTCCATTTCGTGAAGTATACCGTGAAGGTAAAAACTTGCTTGTTCTGGCAGAAAAAGTTTTGAACTTCGTACGTGTATTCTTCCAGTGTATCTTCCGTGAAGAAGGCACAAGCTGGACCGATTGCCGCGACAGACTAAGAGACGTAGCTTCTTCTTTTTCAGCTCTATTTGGTCGTATCATAACTATACTCTTAGATGAACTCAAGCTAGCTGCCGGTATTTTGTATCCTGCTGCAGCTATTAGGTGTACTGCAAAGCCGGAAGGTAATGATGATCCAGATCTTGATAAGAATCCAGTTTCTGATGAAGATCTAAATTTTGATAATGATCTAAGTTTTGAGGTGAGTACTAAACATTCATAATTGACTTCGCTAACTACCCCCCATTGCTACTCTTCTAAGAGTGTGATGGGGGTATACCGAGGTGAATTCAAAAAAAGCTTTTAACAAAGAGAAACTTCTTGTGTCCGGGACACCGAAAGTCGGTGAATATTAATAACATTGACCAAGTTATGACATACCGACCATAAGACTCTTTCAAAGCCAAAATTACAATTTCTGAATGAGTTTCAAGTATATTACTTGATCATCAATTATTCACTTATTATTATTGTCTATAATTATCCTCAACACAGGTAAAGTATTAAAATATGTTTAAAATTTATGAAAGAAGTTTTTACAATGGAGCTGATGTTACACCTCCTGAATACATCGTCAATGATTTTGCTGATAGTTATGCGAGAAATCAGTTCAAAAGGGTCTTTCATCGACCTCTTGTTACTAAAGAGTTATCGAACAAAGATTTTACATCGTGGAAAGGCAGATGTGTATGTGTTGTCCGCTTTTGCCACAACCTTGTAAGAGAACCTTTTCGGTTTTTAAAAAATATTGTGATCGTCATGATTGTGAGTCTTAATGCGTTTTTACAACTTATTAATGCCCCTTTCTCAAAGTCTGCTCGTTCAGGACTGAATATATCATTGATTGCTCCGTTTGAGGCTACAGCAGGGGTTCTTCTTAGGCCTTTTGGATTTTTTGTCGACATGTTTCAGTTAGCCTGTGGAGCGGCAGTCCATCCTACGATGGCGATTAAATGATAAGAAGGTAACGCCGGATGATACCTAAAACCATCCCTCTTAACTGTTACCCTCATTTGAATCATATCAATAACAGTTTTTTTCCTTTATTGTTTATACAGAAAAATTTATGATCACCTTCCAAATTTATTTTGAGAGGTGTCCATTGAAAGCGATATTCTTAAACGGTCATGATTTGACCTTAGAAAAAGCGATAGCCATCAGCCAGGGAACTCCCGTTAAAATAAGCTCCTCAGCGCGTAAGAAAATATCATCGAGTAGAAAACTTGTTCAGAAGTTAGCGCAGGGTGATGACCCGTACTATGGTATCAATACAGGATTTGGGTATTTAGCAAATGAAAAAATCCCTCCTGAGGAAATCGAGCTTCTTCAGGAAAACATTATTACCAGTCACGCAGCAGGATTTGGTGACCCTTTAAGCCTTTTTGAGACACGTTTAAGCATGGTTTTACGCCTAAACGTATTAGTCAAAGGATATACAGGAGTGCGGTATGAACTTTGTAAGGCGCTACTCAATTTAATCAATGCAGAGATTTATCCCATCATCCCCAAATACGGTTCAGTAGGCGCTAGTGGTGATTTGGCTCCTCTTGCTCACTTGTCACTTGCTCTTATTGGAAGAGGTAAGGTGAGCTATAAGGGAAAATT
>JAJFMC010000255.1 GCA_021772365.1 Chlamydiota bacterium | reverse complement strand
ACGATTTCGAATCAATTAGAACAAATTAAACAAAAAGATTTCTATTCTGCTTACGAAGACTATACTTCAGAAAAATTTAGAAACTCTACACCATTTGAAAATTTCGCAAGATTCGTCGAGCAAAATGCCGTATTTTCAAAAAACAAATCTGTCGAATTTGGTGATTTGACTTTTAACAACAATATCGCTTCGATCCTAGTAGAGATGAAATCTGATGACGGTTTTCATGAACAAGTCGAATACGACCTCATCAAAGAAGGTGATAACTGGAAAATCTTAAGCATTAAAATCATCAATTTCGATACCTTGACTAAAGAAAAAAAAGAAGAGGCCTCAGCTGATAATAGTCTTATGATTGAAGAAATTGATGTCGGTACAGAAGTTAACCTAAGCGGGCAAATTACAAATCCATCAACAAAAATCAAGTCTTCAGCAAGTCAAATATTCGCTACTCTATTTATCAAACAAGGGAAAAGTGGAACGGTTATTGAGGTCTTCTTCGAGCATCTCGATACAGGTTCTAGCTTACCACCGGTAACAAAAACACTAAATGATACCGGGAACTCCCCAATATCTTTGATTTTTACCCCTCCAAAGGGAGGGTGGCCGGTAGGGAAGTATCTTTTGAAGGCTAAAGCTTCAACCGGGCAGGAAAAGGACTTCGAGTTCGAAGTTATTGATTAACTTAAAAATGTTCGTCTTTCAGAATCACGAATCTCTCAATGCACTTCTTGTTTTCCTCATAATCCGGATCGTTAGGATTTAGTTTCTTGAGAACGGTATCAGCGACACTGTTTACGACTTTTTTCATGATTTTTGTTGTCGAAACGCCTTTTGTGCGGGGGAAAGTCACAAAAATTCCCATATCGATCGGGTCCTTGTAGTATTTGTGTGCAACAGTGGGATCAGTGTAATCACCTCCAGCAACAACCAGGTCGATCTTGTGTTTTTCAATAAATTTTTTTGTGGTGATCATTGAAGTGTTGAGGACTTTGTAAACTCCTTTGAAACCATTCACTTGACGCATTTTTTGTTGTATCGAATAGACAGGTTTACGCTTGTAAATCATCAACTCTTCATCAGTCCCTGAAATCCCTACGATGACTTTAACCTGTTCTTTTGGAACTTTAAAAAATTGTGAACCTGTAGTGATGGCATTTTGAATCACCTGCTGGTGCCCGTAGTGTGCGATGTCAAAAGTTCCGTCGATGAACACGTATTTATAACCGTTTTCTCCACAAAAAGCCAGTTGGGTGGAAGTAATAAGGATAAGAAAGATTAAAATGAGCTGTTTTATACCCAAATAACTTAAAAAGTTGATTTTTGGAAAAGAGAAAGTTATCAGCTTGTTTGGGTCTAAATTCACCTTGCCTTCCTATCAATTATTATTTCGACTATCCCAAAAAATTGTACAAAATCGAGTTTGTGAGTTTATTTTGAAGGCGTAGTTTAACTGTTTTTTTAAATTTAAATCAAATGTTTTATTGTTAAATAAATTTATTTCATCAGTCTTCTTAATGTATTATTAATATTCTTTTGATAAAGTGTTGTTTTTTTAGAAATTTATAAAGAGATGTCTCAATGACCGACTACAACTACAATACTGGACTTTCTGGCTTTGAAAAAGCCAATAAATGCATGTTTTCAACGCCAAGAGGGTCATTATGTCGCTGGGGTGTTGATAAAATCGACCACTATTACAAGAACGAAATTGTGAATATCAACTACTGGAAGTCCTTTACAGTACGTCGAATTATTTCCTGTGCCATACCACTCTTTGCTCTTCTTGATACCATACGGTTCGCAGGTGAAGCGCTTTTTAGATTTGTTACATTACATCCAAAAGATACTTTATATGTCATTGCCCATTGCGCTAAGTCGATGCAGTTATTCATTTCGACAGTTCTTGCTATTCCCCTTGCACAGGCCTCCCCTCAATACGTTTATAAAAGTGATAGGATGTGGAATGAAAGGCAAAAAGATAACTTGATTGGTTTTCTTAAGGATAAATTGAAGAAAGCAAATGATAAGGATCCGAAAAGTGAGAAATCCAATCTCCGTGACGTTCTCCTGGAAGTGACTAAAAATGCCGTACATAGAGAAGCATCGAAACAGACATTTGATCAAATCGTCGATATGATCGTTGACGAATATCCGGAAAAACAGAGCTATAGTGAAGTGGTTTCAGACTCATATATTGAATTCTTCAGTAATATGATTGTTTCCGCATCTTCGAAAAATATAAAAATCAATCCCGAAAATAGAGACTTGCAAACCCTCATTCAGGAAATCGTCAAATTACGTGCCCCTGAGTTCCGCTTGAAACTCATTGGAGAAGTTTTTGAGAGTATTGAATCCAACCCTCAATATTTCGAAGGTCTTAATGAATTGAAAAATTATTCCCACGTCATCCCTTACTATCTACTGAAACACCTTACAAAAGACTCGGAAGTAATCAAATGTTTTAGCGACATCTTTGAATCAAGACCCATGAAAGATAATACAAGGATAAAGAAACTCATCAACAATCTCTTTGATATTGTCAACCTAGACATTAAAGGTGATGATAAAGAGAGGATGCTAAAACACTTCATCGCTGCATACAAGCAAGATGAAGAGGAAAAAAATATCAATGGACAAATAGGTAACCTGAATAGACGACTCGGTCGTGAAAAAAGAAAGCTAAAACGTTCTAAAAAAAATGAAAAGCTCAAAGCTGAAATTCAAAAAAAAGTCGATGAACTTGTAAAATCAAAAAATGAGCTGGAGAAAAAGATAAAAACCACCGGTAAAACATCACACCTCGATAACGCAATGAAAAACCTGTCAATTATCCTTTTCCTCGATTCAGAGTACGTAGTCAATATTCTAAATGAGCTTGACAAAGGGGAGCAATACTCGTTGCTCAGCGACAAAAAAATGATTACCTCCCTCTACACTAAGCTCTTCGATCTGGACGAAGAGCAAGAAGCAAAACTTGACGAAGTACTAAAATTAAGGGCCCCTTGGGCACTGATCAAATTCCATTTACGCCTCTTGGAATATCCTGGAAAAACTCATGATGAAGTCCTAAAAACTGAAAAAGAGATCTTTCTCTCTATTCTTGAAGGAAATATTCAGAACCTAAGATTCAACACGGAAAATAACCCGCATCTTGAAACTGTATTCGCTTACAGAGAAGAGCTTAAAGGGCAGTGGAGAGATACGCCGACGATAAAAATTAAAGACCTCATCGATAATAGCCATAAGAAATACCAAAACTATCAGGTGATGGCTGCTAAAGATCCAACCGACCTCATTCTTATTGGTAACGAATTAAAAACCTGCGTCAATCTGTCTGGACGTGTAGAACGTGTTACTGGACTGTTGGGATATCTCCGTGATGGTAGGACACATCAAATCCTTGTGAAATCCTCACCTACATCGCCTTCAGTAGCTTCATCGAGATTACAAATATTCTGGGATGATAAAAATAATAAGCCGGTTCTCTACTTAGATGAAGTGATATTTTTGGGGCAAAATACTGAATCGTATGATCTGGAAAAATCCATCTATGCTTACGCCAAAAAATACGCCGCTGATTTAAGACTCGACCTAGTGAGTACATGGGTGAATAAAGATCCAAGTGTCACATACTTAGGGGGGGGGTACCGTGGAACAGTCAAATGTCTCGGTAGCTCTTCACCTATCGAATATATCAATTTCTACCACGAAAACCATACAAAGCCTTTTACTATAACCGGAGCTTGCGTCTTATCTGACGTGTAGGTAATGTGGGATAGAGAGAAACTTTCGGAGGAATCATGTATTGTTTTCGTTTTTTTATCATTTTATCCCTTGCAGCCATTAACCTTGCAATCGCACAAGACCCTATAGCTCCCTTAAAAGAAGGGAAACAACCAGCCACGCAAGACCCCATAGAACTCTTAAAAGAAGGGAATCAACGATTCGTAGAGAATAAACCAAAATGTGGACATGTCACAGAAGCTGAGCGATTAGAATTGGCAAAAGATCAAAATCCTTTCGCAACATTAATTGTTTGTTCTGACTCAAGAGTCCCTCCGGAACAAATATTCGACCAAAATGCAGGGAAGTTATTCGTCATCAGACTAGCCGGAAACGTTGTTGATCAATTTGCCCTAGCAAGCATCGAATATGGTGTCTCTGTGCTCAAGACCCCTCTTATCGTCGTGATGGGCCACCAAAATTGTGGGGCTGTTAAAGAAGCGTTTAAATTGGGTGAGGTGAATTATAGTGCTAATATCGCCTCATTATTAGCAGAAATATACCCTTCCGTCCATCAAGTGAAGGAGGAAAACCATCTCTCTGAAGGCGAACAGTTGAAGCTCGCAACCGAGTACAATGTCGAAAATACTCATCTCCAAATGCTCATCCGTAGTCCTGTCATAAGAGATCTCGTCAAAGAAGAAAAAGTCAAAATTGTCGACACCGTATTTTATATCGACTCAGGAAAAGTCGAATGGGGGCCGTTTGCTAACAAAACGAAACCCTTCTGGAAAAGCTAAGAGATTGCAACCTTGTGGTTCATTTGAACCATGCCAACATTCTAAGCCAAATAAAAGTGACAGTGGTATTTGTTCACGGGGTGCCTCAGCCACCTCGTGAATTAGCGTTACCGAGTCTATTCATGCTTTATCTCCTTTCGTAGATATGTTTCCATTCTGAAGATGTTGACACTCTCTTTGAAACATGACCGGTATATACAGCTCGCACTTGAATGTGAGAATTTTGCCAAAGTCGGCGCCCTAGATTGCTCGGCAGGGAAATTGCCAATAGCCATCTATGGGTGATTTTCATGCTGAGCAAGATCGGGATACCGGCGCAGGAAAAATTCTCACATTCAAGTGCGAGCAGTATATATTTTACTTTGATACAGAAGCTTGCTGGACTTGATTATTCCTTTCAACTGGGTCATACCAACACCACCTTGTATGGAGGTAGTTTTTAGGCGCTACAAGCGTTCCCAGTGTGCTAATGAATACCTCTGCTATTGCACTTATAACTGCCAATGGAGTCATACAGATGATAAGTGTGATGACATTTCCTATCAGCTGATCTAGACCGACGTTAAATTTACAATTTTTATAAAATGCAGAACCAAAGATATTGGCTAAACCTTTGATAATGTTTTCTACAATCGACGCAATTTTCTCTGCAATGAACATGACACCTGAAGCAATACCAATTAGCGGACCAGTAAGCCGTACCCAGTTTGTTTTTTGGGAACATTGATACATATTTTTATAAACATGTTTTAAAGCATTTACTTTCAGTATAACAGATTGATGTGAACAGTTAAGATCGAATTTCATTATGCCCTCATAGGTTTTTATTTGTTTTTAATAAAATGAAATAAAA
>JAJFMC010000254.1 GCA_021772365.1 Chlamydiota bacterium | reverse complement strand
ATCTTACGCATCGCTTCCTCATCATCGCCCAACTCTGAAAGGAACAGCCCCCTTGCGATGTCAATCTCCTCTGGAGGTAAAGCAAGGACTTCTTCTTCTCTCGTTGCAGTATGCCCGATCAGATGGCGATTTGGTAGATGCTCTGCTAATTCCTCAACAGCCCACAACTCGTGGTCGGAGAGGAGTACCGTATCCTCATCGGGAAGTTTGTTGACGAGGGCTATGATCGCATCTGTAGCAGGGGGAACTGATGGGATTGTCCGGCCTGCACCCACAATTTTTTTATCCTTTGGAGAGAGAAGCTCCCAAGCATTTCGTAGGGCTTTTAGTCCGTATGGTGAGTCGGGGTAGAGCTGATAGAAGGCAAGGTGTTGTGCTACTGAGCGCATATCGAGACTGTTATATAAATTTTTGATCTTTTCAGGAGCTGCGCCTTCGAGGGCGGAGTATAGAATCGTAATGGCAGCAATGAATAAATAGAGCCTTTTCATGATGCCAATTCTACAATACTGACAATTTCCTGCCTAATAGTATGTTTTATTTCTAGGGTTTTAGGCCGAAGATACCGACGTGGTCGGAGGTGGTGATTTCGCTGATGACCGGGACTTCGTTATGTTCGATGGCTTCTTTCCAAATGATGGCTTTTTCTCGGAATTTTTCGATAACCTCTGCAAGTATATCCCCATTGAGGCCTTCAAGCCACAGCTTTTCGAACATGCAGAAGTGTCCGGCTTTGTTGCTGTAGGCGAATACACCATTAAGGGGAGAGGGGAGGCTGTTCATCTTGAGGGCTGTTTCCATCAGGTCTTGACGGTATCTACCTAGTGGGACCTCTCCAAAATCGCTTACCACGAGCAGGTAATGCTCGTCTTTATCCAATTCGATTTGTATATGGATGTTTCCTTGGATACGTAGGAGGCATGTTTCGTTGTCATCGGGAGCAAGATTGGGAAGATCCAGGGATTTTCCTAATTCATCTAACAATGCTTCTAGTGGATTAGTAATCATATGCCCCTCCTTTACTCCTTGTCCTCTTCATTATCTTCTTCCTCTTCCCATTCGTTCTCGCCTTCCTCTTCTTCTTCAAGGAGTTCCTCCCATTCGTCTTCTAAGTCTTCAAGAGCTTCGATGATCGAATTATACAATTCATCACGGTGCTGTAGCGAACGGAATATTTGTTCTTTTGAGACTTGCCGGATGGCGTCGCGCATCTGACTAAAAATGATGATCTGCGCGATGATCCACTTGTCGATACCTAAGCCTTTGGCGAGTTTCAACACTTTATCTGGTGATGGATATCTCTCGGAACATAGTGCCATGAACTGCTTAGACATCAGCTCGAAATTTAGGCGTTGTGGGACACGTAATCCTTCTTTCGAGAACATGCGATTGACCAGTCGCGTTCTACCCGCAAAAAACCGGTACACACCAAGAATCGCTTGCAATGTACGGGTTTCCTGCATCAACCTGTGGAGCTGACCGCGTGGAATTGATGGCCCCTTAGCTTTCATGTCGTGACCCAAACTGTGAAATAAGAAACGGAACACTTTTTTAAGTTCTTTGAAGGGGTAACGTCTCGATAGTTCCTCAAATAACGTCGTCGCTTCCCTAGGTGTCCCCGTTATATCGCGGTATAGATCGCGCAGAGTTGTCGGGGTGCCGAGCCCCTCTGTTTGCCGTGCAAGGTCATTGATATTTCTACCGGATGCAATTTCTCGACCGTAGTTGTCATTGAGTTCTTCTTTTGTTTCTTGAACTTCTTGATGCAGCTCTCCTTCAGTCGTTTCAAGAAGGAACTCCATGGCCTCATCGGCGAGGCTGACATCTGGGTAGAAATCCATTACTTTTTTAAGAATTTCCTCAGCCGTATCGCCGGGTTTGATGTTTCCACGTAAAAGCGTCAGAATCTTACCTTTGAGCTCAGGATTGCGCCTCTGGAAGTCATCGGCACGGCGCTCCATGCGTTTCAGCAGCTCCATACGTTCTGATTTCTTACCTTCTTTCAGTGCTTTTTGTACTCTTTTTAGCTGCGATTTGCGGGTCTTTCGTTTTTTACGAACTTTTTTAGCGAAGGGGTTGGATTGTTCCAGCATGCTGGCTTTTATATCTTTACGCGCGGATAACCGTTCCGCGTACATTTCTTTGGCGGTATCTTTCGCTACATCTTTCATGGCCTGTAGGGTAACGTTTGCTCGCTGCCCTCCAGTGGTCAGATCTCCAAAACCACTCATTTACTTGACCTCCTTAGCACTACAACGTGTAAGCAAATTCTATGCCATCAGGCAATCAGTTACTTGCATGTAGGGCCGTTCGTCTTCTGAAAATGATACGGTAGCTTGTTTATTCTAAGAGATTTGAATTCTTCCTAAAGGTTGAATTCTAATCTCAGGGATAATTTCTTGGTATGAGACGACAGATACCTCTGTGAACTCCATCTCTATCAGTTTTCTTACGAAACGACGAACGTCGATAGCGGTTAGCAATACAGGCGGCTGGCCCCCCGGAGGAGGCGGCGCAATAGTGTTTCGAATTCCTTGAAGGATCAGTTGCACGGAGTCGGGATCAAGCGCTAGGTAGGATCCCGCAGATGTCTGTTTAATAGCTCCACGTACCATATCTTCAATTTCAGGGTCGAGAATGTATACCGATAATACAGTCTGCCCCTGAGAGTATTTGTAACTTATATACCTCTTCAACGAGGAACGCACATATTCTGTAAGAAGAACAGTGTCCTTCTCTGTTTGCGCCCACTCGGCGAGGGCTTCCATAATTGTTCTTAAGTCTTTAATGGAGATCTGTTCCTGAATCAATCGTTTATAGATGTCAGTCATTTTCTGTAGTGGAATCAGTCTCGTCACCTCTTTGATGAGATCAGGAAACGATTTCTCCATAAACTCAAGCATCGACTTCACTTCTTGGATTCCTACAAATTCATTCGCATAGTGGCGGAAGAAGTAGGATAAGTGGAGGATCATCACTTCCAGGGAACTCCAAGATTTGATGCCCGCTTTTTCTAGTAACTCTGTATGCTTCTCCTCTACCCATAGCGATGGCAAACCAAGCGAGTTCTTATATGTCGAAAAGGGGAGATTGTACCTATTGAGGTTTTCCTCGGACTCATTTGTCAATACGTGCCCTTCTAACACCTTGCCTCGTACAATAGGGACCTCGTTTAAGTGAATAGAATACTCGTCATCTTCAAGGATCGGTGAGTCAGTACGTACATGCACACCGGGAAAACGTACTCCTAAATCGGCATACAACGCCTGCCGCATCTTAGGAATCATGATATCAATAAAGCTGCCACCACGCGACTTCTGAGCTTGGCGGATCCTCTCACTCAATTCTCCTCCAGTCTCCAATATCACCGGCAGAGTTAACGCATAACTGTCGACACCGCCACCGGATACTACGCGGTGTTCGGCTACCGTTGTTTGTACAGAAGTTCCACCACCTTTCGCCGACTCCATCGTCCCGCCAGGTGCGAGCATCGTCCCGCCACCCTGGGAAGTAATTCCTGCTTTCGACTGCGCATTCGCCCATAGGGAATAACCAATCAAACCTACCGCTGATGACAAGATCAAAAACGGCGCAGTAGGAAAACCGGGAATTAGCCCCATACCCATCAAGAATCCCGCAGCAAGCATCAACGCTTTCGGCTGCTTCAGCATCTGACCGGAAATCTCACTACCCAAGTTAGAGTCTACCTCACTTGTCACACGTGTTGTCACAATACCGGCAGTAATCGAAATCAGTAGCGCTGGAATCTGCG
Organism: Chlamydiota bacterium; assembly: GCA_021772365.1. Taxonomy (GTDB): domain Bacteria; phylum Chlamydiota; class Chlamydiia; order Chlamydiales; family Criblamydiaceae; genus JAJFMC01. The sequence continues at coordinate 1,301 of JAJFMC010000254.1, read as the reverse complement.
AGACGAGTCCGTCACCAATGGATAGGATAGAGTAGGTCTGGATCGCTTGTATCGCTTCCATATTCTTCATCATCATCCCAATGATAATACCACCGATCACGTTGATCAACGTAATCACAATGCTGGCGATGGCATCTCCCTTCACGAACTTCATCGCACCATCCATCGCACCATACAGTTGACTTTCTTTCTGGATATTCAATCGCTTTTCACGAGCTTGGTTAGCATCCAATATACCCGCACGCATGTCGGCGTCGATACTCATCTGTTTACCAGGCATTGCATCGAGGGTAAAACGGGCAGCAACTTCAGCGACACGTTCAGCACCTTTGGTAATCACGATAAATTGGACGAGGGTGATAATAATAAATATAACCCCCCCTACGACGATATTACCTCCAACCACGAAGTTACCGAACTGTTCGATGATCTCACCGGCATCTGCATTGAGGAGAATCTGTCGGGTAGAGGCAATGTTCAGACCCAACCGGTAGAGTGTCGTTATCAAGAGCAACGATGGAAAGATTGATAAATGCAAAGCACTAGGAATATACAGGGCTACCATCAGTAACGACACAGATGCCGTCAAGTTCAAAGCGATTAGGTAGTCGATCACCCAAGGTTTAACAGGAATAATAATCATTGCTAGGATGGCAATGATGACCATCGCCAATACAATGTCACTAGACCGTGAAATTGCTCCCATAGATCTCTCGCCACCTAGGCGGGCAGTGATTCCATCCAATATTTTCTTAATTGCATTCATTATTAGGACTCCGAATAATCAAACTCTTCTTCAGTATTAAGTGATGCGATCCATCGTAATATTTCTGCTACAGCTTCATAGGAATCTTCGGGAATGAATTCCAGGAGGTCGCCATCTTCCCAAAGTTTATGTGCCAGGTTTATATTTCTTACTATAGGGACATTGTATTTTTCTGCTAAGACAATCATTCTCTCAGCGATACTTCCATCTCCCATGCCTAAAACATAAGGCGCAGGGTCTACCTCTCGTTCATAGCCAATGGCAATGGCTATGTGGGTAGGATTCGTAATAAGAGCTTTAGCGTATTTGATCCCTCCCGCCGGACCGTCGGAATAAGCAATTTCCTGAGCAGTTTGTCGACGTTTCGATTTGATCTGTGGGTCACCTTCCGTATTCTTATACTCCTGCTTCACTTCGAATTTTTCCATTTTCATCTCATTCGCAAAATTTCTCCGTTGGAAGACAAAGTCTAAGACGGCTACGAAAATAAAGAATATCCCTACACGCATGATTACCTGTAGTAAGAAGGTATAAT
>JAJFMC010000253.1 GCA_021772365.1 Chlamydiota bacterium | reverse complement strand
TTCCTCCACCCATCACTGTTTCGAACCAGTTGTTGCCATGCTCATAAACTTCTTCTTTTGTAATACCCATCTAATCACTCACCTCAAATAGCCTAATTGGTTGGATAACGTGTTCAAGCCACTACTTCGGACTTGTTATTTTGATAACAGGTTTATTTATTATTCTGACAGCTTGAATAAAAAAAGAACCTTCTTTAGCTTAAAGGAAACTCACCCTTGGAGAAGATATGAATAAAACCCTTAGAACCCTGGGACTCTACTTTGCAGCAGGTTGCCTAGGTGGCGTATCGATGAATATCATCAATATATTCCTAAATTTAGTGAATTTTCCAGTAGCTATAGGAATAGACATCACCCCGGATCACAGCCTTCCGGCATTATACTCTGATCTATTCTGGGGAGGGGTGTGGGGATTTTTATTTATCATACCCTTTCTCAAAGACTTATATCTCGTTAAGGGTGTCATTCTCAGTTTAATTCCTACATTCACGCAACTTGTCTTTGTGCTACCCTTTTTCAAGGGAGCAACTATTTTAGGTTTAGAATTTGGTACGATGATGCCAGTGTATGTGATGCTCTTGAATATCGTATGGGGACTCGTTGCAGGCTTTTTTCTGCTAAAGGCTTCTGAAAGCAAATGATTTAATCGTCATATAGCCCGTAAGGGTTTTCAATATAAGACAGAGACTTCCCACGTTTAATTTTACTGATATGCGAAAGCTCATCTGTTTGGTCATTCAAAGTAGTTGTAGAGAATACGTCTAACTGACGGGAATGATAATCGGTAACGAACATAACTGCTATGATAGTTAGTAAGATAAAAACAACCCTACCACTGTGTAAAACTTGTAATGCGTGCATCCTTGCCATTGCTAAAACCTCTTCGGTATAGCTTCCCTATGACTTCCTTTTAGCTTTTTGCAAATTTTATGTGCAAGGCAAGGTCTATAATTCTTTCAAATAATTTCTATTCTTTGGCAAAGTGGGTTTTTATGCCAGTACACAAGATGAATGATGCGACTTGTAGCTATTGCACTTCTGCTCTCTGTATTTTTTGGGACCTCTCTAGCCTATGAGATCACCACCCCTAAAGTCAATGTAGCCCTTATCTCTGATGGAAAGTCTGATCAAGTTCAAAGGTTTCGTAATCAGTTTGTTAACGAAATCAACAACCTCCTCGAAGGAGAATTTATTGTCACTTATCCCCCTGAAGAAGAGTATACGGGTGATTGGACGAAAGCAACAATTGACGCACTCATCGACAAGGCTTACGAAGACCCATCAATTGATATCATCGTCACTACTGGAGTGATAGGTTCTGATTTGCTTGCCCTAAGAACAACGTTTCCAAAACCAACATTTGCTCCTTTTGTCATTGATGAATTCCTGCAAAAATTCCCAAAATATCACGGTGCATCAAACATTCACAATTTCAACTATCTCAGGCCGGCTAGCAACGCTAACAGCAATATCAAAACCTTTCACGAAATTACGCCATTCAAACAACTAGCGGTATTGATCGATGAAGCATTAATACGAACTATTCCTGAAATTAATGCTCCGATTAAAGTTATAGAAGAGAGTAATAATGTGGATATCACCCTCGTTCCTATAGATGCCGATATCATTGGACTGAATAACGCTTTAGGTGGAGGATATTATGATGCTGTTTATGTTGCTTCTGCAACAAGTTTAGATACGCACGAAATCGATGAGCTTATAAAGTTATTGATTAGGCTAAAACTACCAAGTTTTTCTCATTACGGGAAGTGGCTTGTAGAAGATGGTTTACTTGCGACAACAGCTACAAACCTTGATCGTATAGTGATTGCTCGACGCATAGCCCTGAATATTCAGCGTACTCTATTTGGAGAAGACCCGAAAGACTTTAGCATCTACATCAAAGACACTTCAGCATTGTCAATTAACATGGAAACGGCAAGGTTGATTGGCGTTTCAGTACCACTAAAACTCATGCTCGAGTCAAACCTCATCCATGCGTTGGATGAAACACCCACAAAGGAAGTTACTCTTCAAGAGGCTGTTCACGAAACGCTCAACAGTAACCTAGATCTAGCGATTTCCGAACGTGATGTTTATGCGGGTCGTGAAGATGTCAGCATTGCCAAATCAAGGTTAAGGCCACAAGTTGAAATCTCTGCATTTGGAAGAATTATTGACCGGGACAGAGCTATAGGTAGCAGTGGTAGGGAGCCACAATCTGCAGTGTATGCCGAAGCAGCAGGATCACAAATCGTTTATGACAACGAACTTTTTGGTGATGTCAGAGTTCAAACCCACGTACAGTGTGCGCGTGTTGAAGAGTACTTTCGCACAAAGCTCGATGTCATCTTCGAGCTGACAGTCGCTTATCTCAACTACCTACGTAACAGAACATTGCAAGATATTCAGCGTAATAACTTGATGTTAACGCGATCCAACTTAACACTTGCCAGACAACGTGTGGAAGTTGGAGTAGCACGTTATAGTGAAATCTACCGATGGGAAAGCGAAATCGCTACTAACCAAACCTCTGTTGTAGAAGCTTTTTATAATTCTGACACCTCGAGAATACGGCTCAATAAAATCATGAATCGCCCACAGACAATGATGACATTGCCTGTCGATGTGTCCCTATCAGATCCCTATTGGCTGATGGATGCTGATTGGTTCAATACAACAATTCGCACCTACAGAGACCTTGATATATTCAAGAACTTTGCTGTCATCGAGGGGATGATTTTGTCACCGGAGATCAAGGAGTTAGTGCAACAAGTTCGGGCTCAAGCTGAGAGGCTTGGCATCACTAATCGAGCCTTTTGGCAGCCAAGCCTTGCCCTCGTTGGAGAGTGGAGCGACCGCTTTGCTGAAGGTGGAGCTGGAACAGCGCCTTTGACGCCTTTAACACCTAGAGTCGATAGCACGGACTGGTTAGTTGGTTTCACTCTAAATTTCTCACTATATGAAGGAGGCGGAAAAGTTTCGAGGCAACGTCGGTCTTTTCAATCTCTGATGGGACTGAAATTACAGTTAAAAAATTTAGCACAACTCGTTGAAGAAGCGATACGCGTGAATATCAATAAAGCATCTGCATCTTATGCCGCTATCGGTTACGCACAGAATTCCGCTGTTGCAGGGAACAAGAACTTAGAG